>NZ_JBFTMA010000305.1:0-5524 GCF_056396725.1 Bacillus sp. 05T31 | reverse complement strand
GTATTGGAGACAGTAAGCAACCAAGTGGAATTGGTATTGCAGTTTCAAAATATGATGATGGATACGGCATTAATTTATATGAAAATCCTGCGAATCCGCAATTTATAGGAAGACTTACGAAAAAAATCCCATATTTAATCTATAAAGGTTATTGGGGAGGTGGCGAAAAAGATATGATTTGTTTAGGTGGTGAACAACAGTGGGCTAAGTTAGAACATTTTAATGTACAATGGTTTTATGCATATTCAAAGTACACACCTGGATATGAAATTAGAACGTACGATGGGCCAAACGGGAATGATACAGGTGCGGTCGATGGGAAGGTCCCTTATCGTATTTGGAATCGTCAAGATGGATATATAGATATAGGTGGGAACAAATGGATCAAAGAAGAACATGTGCAGATTAAATGATGTTAAAAAGTCGGCTTTATGCCGGCTTTTTTATTTAATAAAGCTTGTCTCTGGCATGAAGAGAAATACTTGCRGAAAACACATTRATTTCACAATAGCGCTGTATAGTTCCTAATATACATTTATCAAAGTGAGGTATTTGAATTGAAAAAGAAAAAGCTATTTATGGGAACTATTATTGCATGTGTGGCGTTAACATTGTCTGCGTGTGGTTCCTCAGAAAATGTTGCAACATCAAAAGTAGGAAACGTGACAGAGAAAGAGTTAAGTAAAGAATTAAGGCAAACATATGGAAAAAGTACTTTATCTCAAATGATGTTAAATAAGGCATTGCTAGATAAATATAAAGTTTCAGATGAAGAAGCTAAAAAACAAGTAGAAGCAGCGAAGGAACAAATGGGTGACAAGTTTAAAGTGGCTTTAGAGCAAGTAGGATTAAAGAATGAAGATGAATTAAAAGAGAGAATGAAGCCAGAAATTGCACTTGAGAAAGCGATTAGAGCGACTGTCACAGATAAAGATGTGAAAGATAACCATAAACCTGAAATGAAGGTAAGTCACATTTTAGTAAAAGATGAAAAAACTGCGAAAGAAGTAAAAGAGAAAATAAATAATGGTGAAGATTTTACTGCTTTAGCGAAACAGTATTCGGAAGATACTGGTTCAAAGGAACAGGGCGGAGAAATAGCTGGTTTTGCTCCTGGTCAAACTGTGAAAGAGTTTGAGGAAGCTGCGTATAAATTAGATGCAGGACAAGTAAGTGAGCCAATAAAAACATCTTATGGTTATCATATAATAAAAGTGACGGATAAAAAAGAATTGAAACCATTTGATGAAGTAAAAGATACGATTCGAAAAGATTTAGAACAACAAAGACTGCAAGATGCGACAGGTAAATGGAAACAACAAGTAATCAATGATCTATTGAAAGAAGCAGATATTAAAGTAACAGATAAAGAATTTAAAGATACATTTAAATTCTTAGATGAGAAATAAGGTTTAGAAGAAAAACAGAGATTTAGCATAATGCTATATTTCTGTTTTTTTTGTTTTCAATAGAAAAGGGAACTCATATAGAGTTCCCTTTTCGCGTTAGTGTGTGAGTTATAAATAGATAGTAAGACAATACAATATTACATTTAAATATTAAGAATTACAATAGGAAAATTTGGATGTAGATAAAAGGAATAAGCAATTAAATTCGCAAAATGTTGAAATGATAATGTTTTAGTTAATTAATTTTGTTAAATATAAACTAAATATATTTTCGTGGAGAGTGAATTGAGGACATAATTTAAAGAATGGTACATATCATATTTATTGGAGTATAAATTAACTTTATAGGAAGTGACATGTTGAACATTTAGTACAAAAGGATGTTCTTAATGATGATAAGAATTATTTATCCCGCTATTTGTGGGCAGTAAGACTCCCACCTCAAAATTCGGCGAATGCGAGGGAATTAGGTGGGAGTCTTACTGCTCGTAAAAGCCCGATTGGTGAAGGCTAATAATCAGTGGGTGATGGACAAAACCCCCACTGATTATTAGCCTTCACTTTATTAAAATAGGATGAATATTTTTATATTTACTAGATTATTAAATTAATTTGGGGGAGAATATATGAAAGTTATTTTTAAGAGAGAAGGCGGAGGGAAAATTTTTGAATCATCTAATGAAAATATAAGCGTTCTATTAGCTGTATTAAAAGAAACAAAAGGGATAAAGATTGGGATGGTTGAGTATGAAGTATTAGAATATAAACTGGAATATTATCGGAATCCGAAAAAAACAGAAACAGAGAGAGAATTACATATTATAATGCAACCCAAGCATATTCAATAAAGAAAGTGAAAATTAATGAGTGTGAATCTTACTGCCTGCAAATAGCAGGATAAATGGTAGTAATTGTCGATATGTATGAAACTTATGAGGAATGAATTGCTTTACATCATAAGTTTCTAAAGCTTTGTGAGTTCGTTCATAATAAAAGTGTATGCTTTTGTTGAAGGATGGTTAATGAGATATAGCTGAAATTTGTATTCCAGAAAGAACGTTAGTTAGGATAGAAAAGTAAAATTAGAAATATAATTAGTTCAATAAAAGCGACTTCACATTAGGTGGAGTCGCTTTTATTGTTGCTACACGTATTCTATGATGCGATAGGAAGTGCAAAGAAATTTGATTAATAAAAGGGAGTAATAAATGAGTATGAATAAACTTCATATATTAAAGTTGCATTTTGTTTGAAAAATTTACATGTTGCACTTCCGTAAGAACGTTCGTTCGTGTATAATTAGAACGAATGTTCTTACGGAAGTGGAGATGTCTACAAATTCATAAATAGTTTTGAATTGGAAAGCTACGCTACATATAAATAAGAGATGGATAAAGAATGAAGCGATAAGGCTTCTAACCGCAAGGACTGYGGAGATAGCCTAATAAATTAGAGTTCGATAGAACTCTTTACTTAGGAATCCCCCWCTTCTAAACGAAGTGAAAGTGGGGTAGTTCAAGAATGGATAGATATAGAAAATTGAGGAGTAAAGAAAATGAATTATGTAAAGATACAGGAAAAAGGAAGAGAGTGGGTTCCGTTTACAGTAATGTCGGAACAATTATTAAGTATGAAAAAAATTATTGGAGAGAAATTAAAAGTCCAAAGACCGCTAATAACAAATGAAGCGAAAGACAGCATTTCAGACAAATTATTAACTTCATTATTGTCTGAAGAAGAGATGTTAGTGACATATTTTGAAGAAGGATACATACTTACGAGTTATATGACAGTGGTTCATATAAATCCAATTCAACAAATTGTAAAATGTACAGATGCATTTTATAAAACATATATATTTTCTGCAATGGACATAATTGATGTAACCTAAAAGAAGCTGAATTTTGAAGTTTAGCCTCTTTAATTTATCTAGCTATTTACGGACAGGCAGATTCACACCTCAAAATTCGGCTGTGAGTCAGGCTACCTGTAAAAACTTAATTTTTTGAAGAGGTGAAGAACTAAATGAAAAAGCAGCTAGCTGCAAGCTAGCTGCTTAGTCCCAGGGAAAGGGAGAAAAAGATTGGCACTCAAAAAATCAATGATAGCTGTGTATCAGCCTGAGTATAGTATAGACAAATTTTAAAATGTTATACAAAAATGATTACAGAGCTGTTTAAGCCGTACCAACTTGGTTTTGATCTGCTAGATCAGAATCAAATGTATTAGTCGCGCTAACCCCACTAAAAGTGTTCACTACGAAACCAACGTTAGATGCGCCAGAGCCGTTATAAGCTTTCGTATTCTCTTTTGGAGAAACATTGTAGAAATCACCTAAGTTGAAAGATCCGTTACTATTTTGTACAACTAAATTCCCAACAACTGAGGGCATAATTTTCACCTGCTTTATAAGTAATTGTTTGCATTACTATATGAAGGTATAGTCTAATTGGTTCATTTGACAAATATTCCGGAATAGAAAAATGTTTGAAGCTTTGTTTAATCAATCGAGCAAAAAGTATGTTAAAATTAATGAAGAGCTGAATTTTAAAAAGAATAAATTTGAATAATTCATATATATGGAATTAAAGGAGGCAAAATGTAATGGATAATGTTATAAAAACAGTGGATTTAACAGATGCAGAATCAAGTAAACTTGTTGCTTATATTTATAGTAATGATGTCACATTGATCGAAAAAGCATTTTGTCCTAATGAAATAAAATTAAAGTTTAATGAAATAGCAATTTTATCGGCAATTAAAACCGCATATATTACGAAAGTATCTATAAGGAAAGAACTTGAAGCAATTTTTCACGATACAGGCGTTTTATTAGTAAAGCAAAATGTTGAAAGGAATAGTATTCAATCTATAACAATGCATTTTGAGCAATTTAAAAAGTTGCAAAATGAGATTGAGAATTTAAATAAAAGTATGTTATAAGACTAGGTGGAAATTTATTGATAGAGGTGGGCTCTGTTAAGTTGAAAAAGTGGATTGAAAAGTATTTGGATAAATCGAACCGTAAACATAAATATACTTTCATTAAGGTGTAACCTATATTTATCGATGTGAGAAATGTAGGGAATAGAAGATACAATTTAAAAATAATAACGATACAAACAAAAAGAGTGGGTGTGGACGCTCAAAAAATAAAATTGAAGAGCTTAATAAATATTACGGTGCTTCACATGATTTTCAAATAATTGATGTTTCAAATCATCACCAAGTTAGTAAATGGGCAAGTCGTATTCTTAATAAGTATAGGGCTCCCGATATGTTAATAAATAATGCATCGATTGTTAATCAAAATGCACCTCTATGGAAAGTTACCGCACAAGAATTTGAAAGTGTAATGAGTGTAAATGTGAACGGGGTAGTAAATGTCATTAGGGCGTTCGTCCCGGCGATGATAGCTAGGAAAGAAGGAATTATTATTAACATGAGCTCTAGTTGGGGAAGAGAAGGCGAGGCTGAACTTGCGCCATATTGTGCCTCGAAGTTTGCTGTTGAAGGTATCACACAGTCAATGGCAATGGAACTGCCAAATGGTATGGCAGTAGTTGCTTTAGATCCAGGTGGCAGTATTAGCACTCCAATGCTTCACTTATGTGCACCTCAATATGTAAAAGAATCTCCTACACCTGAAATGTGGTCACATAAAGCAATTCATTATATATTAAATATATCAATAGATAAAAACGGTGAGTCATTGACATGTCCGGCATACATTCATTGAGAAACTCCTTGTCAAAAAGAGCGCCTGAAAGGTGCTCTTTTGTATTATTAGTACATTATGTGATGCACAAAATTACATATGAAAAATAGAATAATGAATTAAAGGTGATATTTGTTTGTTTTGAATGTACTAGAAAATTTAAATATAGGTGATGGGAAATGAACCTACGCGATTTAGAATTGACAGGTGCCTGGTTTCAAGTAGGAGGAAATCTTATAGCAGCAATTGGAACAACTAGAGGGTTTGCAGGGGAAGGAAAGATTGAGTCGGATCTCGTTATTGTAGGGAGTTCATTACAAGCTCTCGGATATATATTACAAATTATAGCAACTAATGATGCGAAAGATGAAGATAAATGTGAGAAGCAAGAGGTAAC
>NZ_JBFTMA010000304.1:0-4777 GCF_056396725.1 Bacillus sp. 05T31 | reverse complement strand
AATTTAAATAGCTACTACAAAACGAAAAAATATATAACTAAAACAATGAAATTAAAAATTGATAAAAAGCAATGTGATGAACTAGAAACGGGTATAAAAAAATTAAGGAATCAAATCGCACATAAAGGTCCTGCATTCGATAGAAAACTTGCCGAATACCAAAAGGAGAAAAGTTTATCAGAAATGTTGAAGCATATTCAAAACCACAATCTAGTAACTACAAACGGTACATACACGTACATTAAAATCTCATTTGAATACTGTATATATTTAATAGAATTTACAACAGACTTTTTTAAAAAACTATTCAATAATTTCAATCAATTACATCTAATAAAGACTAATAGATAGTTATATAGAATGTTAATGTTAATCTTAATACTTTTGGAAGCAACTTATCTTTAAACATCTTAGTCATACATTTAGATTTCTATACAAAAAAGAGTGCAGATATTTTAATCTGCACTCTTTTTTGTATAGAAAATTCACCTCATTGGTCTCCTCATTTATTTTAGGTACCTTTAAATCCACTCTGTTGTTACATTTCCTATAAATGCAAACTGTTCAACAATTTATCTTGATGGTACATCCAATCCTCTAATACATGAACCTTCTGCCCCTTTTGGAAGAGGTAAATCTTCTTTATTTTTTAGCTTTTCTCATAATTGGATGGGACTTAAAGGCGGAATATGAAAGTTTTTAATTTGTTTAATTCGTTTTCCAATTTTGTTTTTATTCAACATTAATTATCTACCGACTTTTATTAGATACATTTACCTTCATACAATCACACTACTCATGAGTTTCTACAAACTTAATACATTAACAATTTGGCATGCCTTGTAATTCACAATATGATAGTACATCTCTAACCCCCTTCTATCTGAACGCAAAATTTTCCCGCGCATTTTAGATAAATGCTGAGATACGGTAGATTGAAGGACACCTAATAGCTCTGTTAATTGTGTTACATTGCAAATTTTGCGGTGCTCTAGCTCCTTCACAATTTGTAACCTAACTGGATGGGCCATAATCTTTAATAATTCTACATCCGCCTCTGGGATTTTGTACATTTCATTACTTGCTTGAATAGTTGTCATTTTAATTTCTCCTTTTATTTTAATTATCTATTTTTTAGTATGTTGTGTTTACTTGAGTACATTGTTCATAACCACTATGTTGTTTGTTCTTTTGTCTCCCTATCAGATTTAATATATATAAGTATTATGATTGCTAAAAATCCAACAAAAGATAACATAGGTATCGAGATGAAACCGAATAAATTTAAGTAATCTTCTGTACAAGAAACTCCTACTGAACAAATCTTCATCTCACTAATAGGAAACGCTTGAATTGTAATTTGATATACAGATAACATTAAACCGATACACGCAAATGGAAATGCATACGTGCTGACGTGCGGATCTTTCCTATACATTCCTATCCCCAATATTAATACTAATGGATACATGGCCATTCTTTGGTACCAGCACAAATCACATGGMGGYAGCTTCATCCATTCACTRAAAAMCAAACTAATYAACATTGCACTWGTAGCTATCRTCCAAGCAATTGCAATRTGATACTTTCGAATTAACGCCATTCTTCATTCACCTCATTTAATGTTCTGCTCTACTTAGCGTCCGTATGTGATTAGCTTATTTCCATGCTTTGAGAATCCTGTCTCAATGGAAAGTATCCAATCGTTGATATCTTCCCAGTCATATCCTTTTTCTTTTAGTTCTATCGGGAACTTATTCTCGAAATCATCCCGCATTTCGTACATACTTTCCAATGCTTTTTCCATTTGACCAAATTTATAAAAAATGTGCGTGTTTACACGTTTGTTTCTCTTTTCTGATACAGCCAAATATACGTATCGTTTTTCTTTCGCTAAAACGAATTTCAAGAATCCCGCTACCTGACTCATCTCTTCCATCTCCTTCGTGGTTTTCCTTACCACTCTCTTTTTAGTGTGAGTAAGGAAAACTTTCTCTCTTACAGTTTAATTCAATGAATATCTCATTTTTTTGCTTTGAAAATACAAAAAAACACTCATCATCACAATGTTTATTACACCAGCTGCAGCTCCAATTTTTGAAATAACATAGATGTATTCGTTACTACTGAAAGGCATCATGCTCGAAAATATAAAGACAATCGAAATAACAAACGATAAGATCATGTTTCTTTTATTCTCTTTCACACTTAAAAACCTCCTTATTTTAATCTCAAAGCATTAGTATTCTTACTATGCTTGAGTGATATGCGTTAAGCGGCATCATTTCGGTTATAATGATGTTTCTTTTCATCCACAAAACCTTTGATACTCCACACTCCACTTTTAGTTGATTTTGCTTTCTTTTCTGCATCTAACATTTGTGGAAGCAGCGTAGTGTTCGGTTTAGTAATATAAGCTACAATCCCGTATCCTAATTTGACCATTAATTCATTTACATGTATTCCCCCGCAAAATATATACGCTAATTTTCTGTCATACTTGTCTTCTTTTTGTCCCCGATCATAAACCAAGGTTACACTTTTCCCATCTAGCTGTTTCTTTAAAAAGGAAGAAGCTTCTTTCCCCATCTTTTGTGGTGGGATTTTCTGAGATACAGACTCAGGGGTATCTAATAACAGTAACCTTACCGTCTGTTTCTGCCCCTTTACGTTCACGTCTATCGTATCTCCGTCCCTTATATGTAATACCTTCCCTTTAACGGTCTCTAAGTCTTTTAATTTCCCCTTATAAACTTCTGGAATATCAACAATACCTTTCCCTTCTAGGTGATGTTGTATTTCCTTTTGTACTGTTTGTGCAGGTTTTGAATCGTTCATTTGTGTCGAACTGCTGCATGCTGTAATTTGAAAGACTAATGAWGTTAYACAAGCAATCTTAATCCATGGTTTCATACCGTAGTATCCTTTCCTATTAGTATCACTCTACTTAATATACAAATGGACTATATGCTGGATTAACTTCTTTATAATCACAACACAAGCAAAAACGAACCCACTTTGGATGTTCGTTAAACGTAGCCCTGAATGATTGCTTTTTACATTTGGGACATACTGATATTTCATTCCCCTTATTACGCTTATGACTCTCCACATTCTCAAAAGATACATCTGTAGATGGTATTTCACTCGTAMGCAATATATCTTCCCCCTCTCCCTTTTTTAGGGATTTATAGACAACGAAAAAAGGACACACCTATGGCATATGTATGCGTAGGTGTGTCCTTTTGCAGGTAGATTTAGAAGTATTTTGTTACTTTCATCATATCATAATTCTTATTAATTTTATATATGAAATTTAGGATTTTATAATATTATTTCTTCTTCTCATATACAAAGGTTATTCTCTTCTGTGCACAGTCATATGTTAATTTTGCACCAAACGATTTCCCCGTTTTTTTCGATTTAAATCCTTGAATTGTATCTGTCATATTCTTTTCTAATAATTTCTTAATCTGGCTTGCTGTAATTCTTTTTTCAAGTATCATACCTGAAACGATGAAATCACAACCCTTTTTGTATTGTTCGCATAGATAGTTTGTTTTCCCTATAATAACTCTCCCCTGGCATAATGGACATTTACCTACCATACGATCCTCTGCAGTTGGAAATTCAAAACAAATACTAAAGTCTGGCTTTAATCGAATGGCAGCTGTGAATTCTCCTTTTTCCCCACTAAAACCATTAATGAAGTCTGTTACATTACTATTTAATAGCTTCTTAATCTGACTATCCGATAATTTCTTACCTTTAATTTTAGCTGGAAACATAAAATTACATCCGTTTTGATGGTCTGAGCACCCAAAAAATGTTTTACGGTTTAGAATTTGTCCCTTTTGGCACTTTGGGCACTGACCTAGTGATAATTCTTCAACTGTAGGTAAACTAAAACGAATTTCACCGTTTATGAATGATAGATAAGCAGAAAACTCTTTCCCATTTGATTTAAACCCTTTGATAACATCTGTTTTATTATCTTCAAACAGTTTTTTAACTTGTGCTGCAGGGATCGCTTTTTCTTTTATTTTTTTGGGTAAGCCAATATTACAGTTCGGGTGATTGCTGCAACCAAAAAATTTCCCCCTATCTAAAATTATTCCATTTCTACAAGGACATTGGCAAACCTCTATTTGTTGCTTCCAGGTCTCTATTAGATTGTACGAAATGGTATCAGGAATTTTTATAATCTCTTGCGTTATTTTTTGTACAAACGCATTTGTTTGTACAATGAAGTCTTCATAACTCATTTCATTCTTTTCAATACGATATATCATCCCTTCCATTTCAGCTGTGTATAGTGGATCTTTGACTTGTTGGACAGGAAATTGCTCAATAAAAGCGCGACCAATTGGAGTTGTCGTGATTTTTCCTTTTTCAATGGCTATATAGTTCTTCCCATGTAAAGCGGGGATAAAGGTTGCTTCGGTTGCAACGGTTCCAATTCGCTTTCCTTTCATCAGTTCTTTTAAATGTTCGTCATCAATTTTGCGTCCAGCTGTTTCCATGAAAGTCAGAATTGAGCTTTCTGTGTGTAGCGCGGGTTTCTTTGTTTTAGATTCCAGTAACTCGAAATCACAGATTTGAAGTTCATGCCCTCTTTGCAGAATAGGGATTTTGAACGCTTCCACACTTTCTTCTTCTACTTCCTCTCGAAATACTTCTATAAATCCTTTTTCCCTAAGTACACTTTCTTTTGTTTGATAGATATTACCCATCGAGTCAATAAGCGATACGTCTCTTACTAGATACACTGCAGGAC
>NZ_JBFTMA010000303.1:0-4784 GCF_056396725.1 Bacillus sp. 05T31 | reverse complement strand
GAGCCAACATCGGCGCTAGATCCAATTTCAACATCAAAAGTAGAAGAATTAATTCAGGAGTTAAAGAAAGATTTTAGTATTGTTATCGTAACGCACAACATGCAACAAGCAGCACGAATTTCAGATAAAACTGCTTTCTTCTTAAGTGGAGAAGTTGTGGAATATACAGATACGAACAAATTATTTACAACACCTGCAGATAAGCGTACAGAAGACTACATTACAGGACGATTTGGTTGATATCGCTAGCAAGGCTAAGAGTAAATGCCCTCTTAACAGAGGGCATTTCTCATTTTCACCTCATTTTAAATAGGGGAGTAATATTTCTCTTTTCTCAAGGCTTAATAAACATACAAGAGGCTGGGTAGGGGATTTATATAAAATGGCACATAATATTGAGGGGGAAGAAATGATGGTAAGAGAACAGTTTCAATGTGATTTAAAAGCGTTACAGCAAAAGGTGATCGAGCTTGGTGAGTTAGCAAGTGGAGCTTTATTGATTGCTATGGAAGGTCTTCACAACAGGGATGTAGAGAAAGCGTTAGAAGTCATTGATGGGGATTATCGCATGGATAATTTAGAAGAGGAAATAAATGACCTTGCGCTTATGCTTATTACAAAGCAGCAGCCTGTAGCAAGTGATTTAAGAAGAATTTTTATTTCAATTAAAACAGCGACAGATTTAGAACGTATTGCAGACCATGCTGTTAATATTGCGAAATCAACAATTCGTCTTGGTGAAAAAGAAGTGGTTGTTAGTTTGCATAATCTTGAGGAAATGTTTGAGATTGCTCATAAGATGTTAAATTTAGCATTAGAAGCATATGAGCAAGAAAATTTAACTTTTGCTAAACAAATTGCTGAAATGGATGATTCAGTTGATGAAATTTATGGGAAGGCGATTCGTGAATTTATTTCATCTATCCCTGGACAACCAGAAGCGATTACACAAATTACACAACTATCCTTTGTTGCAAGATATATTGAGCGTGTAGCAGACCATGTTACAAATATTGCYGAGAATGTATTTTATGTAGTAAAAGGAAAGCATTATTTATTGAATGAGTAGGGGGAAAAGTAGGTGATGAGAAATCACCTGCTTTTTTTAGTCAAAACATGACAAAAAAAGCTCGTTGTTTCCTTTAGTCTATGATGATAAGATGTATCATAATTAATGGGAAAATAAGTACATATATGTTAGTTACGTCTTATTAATTATTTTACCAAGTTAATCGTAAGCGCTTTCTTTTTGATGGGAGTTAAAAGGTACATTTATTTATAAAGTGAGGCTTTAATTAGTGGGGCTGTCTCTCGCTGATTGTTAGATCATACCAAACCGGACTTTTACTGCAGTTAATGTGGGGTAAATGATATACGGAGTTCTTGAACATTATATAAGTGGAGGCTGAAGTATATGAAGGGGGTTATTTTAGCTGGAGGAAAAGGGAGACGCCTTAGACCATTAACATGTAATACTCCAAAACCGATGTTACCATTGTTAGAAAAACCAGTTCTTGAATATAATATTGAATTATTACGTCAGCATGGTRTTCGTGAAATTGCAATTACAGTTCAATATATGAGTACTGCCATTAAGCAATACTTTGGTGATGGTAGTAAGTGGGGAGTTAACTTGTATTATTTTGAAGATTCTCCTCCGCTTGGAACAGCAGGGAGTATTAAGCAAGCGGAAAGTTTTTTAGATGAAACATTTGTTGTTATTAGTGGGGATGCACTAACTGACTTTCAATTATCAGAAGGAATTGCATTTCATGAACAGAAGAAGAGAATGGTAACGATGTTTGTGAAAGAAGTAGAAAACCCACTTTCATTTGGGTTAGTTGTAATGAATAAAGAACAAGAAATTATACGATATATAGAAAAGCCGAGCTGGAATGAGGTAGTTTCTAATATTGTGAATACAGGTATTTATATAATGGAGCCAGAAATCTTTTCTTACATACCATCCATGGAATTTTCGGATTTCAGTCATGATGTGTTTCCGTTATTGGCAAATAAAAATGCTTTATTTGCATATTTATCAGAAGACTATTGGCTAGATATTGGTACATTTGATCAATATCGGCAAGCTCAATTCGATTTGTTGACGAAAAAATTGAAGGTGCCTATTCCATATACAGAAGTATTACCAATGGTGTGGATGGGAGAAGGTGTAACGATAGGAAAAGGGACGAAAATTCATGGTCCTTCTTTTATTGGGGAAGGAGCAATGATTGGTGCAGGGGCTGTAATTGAACCGTACTCTATTATCGGGAAAAATAGTATCGTTTCAAGTTATTCTCATCTTCAAAAAAGCATCATTTTTGCAAACTCTCATATAGGGAAAAATTGTGAGTTGTTAGAAACAACAATAGGAGATCATACAATGGTCGAAGATGATGTTACACTTTTTCAAAAAAGTATTGTAGCGGATCATTGTCATATAGGGAAAAGTACAGTAATTAAGCAAAAAGGAAAAATATGGCCATATAAGGAGATAGATAGTCATTCTATAGTAGGTTCTGCCGGTGTTAAAGAGAGTGAAAAGAGTGCAGGATGGTTACAAAAAAGCCGGATTGTAGGAAGGGGTAATGTTGAAATTACTCCTCAATTTATTGTGAAAGTTGCAATGGCTTATGGATCTCTTTTTGCTAAAGGAGAGAGTATATTGATTGGAAGTCAGGAAAATATAGAAACAACTTCCTTTAAAAATTTATTCCTCCATGCCATTCATGGCAGCGGGATTCATACGATGGAATGTAAAGAAATGAATGAATCGCTTTTTCAGTATGCCATTCATAATTTGCAATGTGCAGGTGGAGTTTTCGTTCAARTGGAAAGCGAAAGAGGRATTGTTATACAACTGTATGGCAAGGAGGGCTCGTTTTTAACGTATAAGCAGCAAAAAGCGATAGAACAAGTATATATGTCTGAGTCGTTTTATTACGCTTCTGAGAAAGAAATGGGGCGAAATAAGCTAGTTCACGTTTCTGTAAATAATTATGTAGAAGCTGTGTTAGAGCGTATTGATATTGAAACGATACAAAAACAGAAGTTTCATCTTCTTATTAATAAGAGAAATGATATGTTACAACATTTACTTATGATCTTTCTACAAAGGCTTGGATGCACAGTTACATGGATTTACGCGAGTGAACAAAAAGATCATGTGAAAGCTCTGATGAAATCGAGTAAAGCAAATATGGCGCTTATGTTTTCTGAACACGGAAATCGCTTCGAATTATATGACACTCACAGTAATATTTACCAAGGAACTGATTTTGAAGARGTAGATATTCCAGATTTATTACTYGAATCAGCAGATAATGTTTACCCRATGTCTTTGAAATTAGGRGAATGTTATCTCCTCTTTTATATGCATAACGAAAAAAACTCTTTTCAATTAAGATGGAAACGAGATATTTTATATCGAATTGGAAAATTATTCGAATTAATAGCGTTGCAAGGAAAAACATTACTTAGCATAGYAGAGCAATCACCKCCRCTSTATCTACTTTRTGATGAAGTTGTATGTTCATGGAAGGAAAAAGGGAAAGTAATGAGGAAATTATTGGCYGATATGGAAAGAAARGMAGAAGGTATAYTTGAAGGRRTACAGTTCAAATATACCGAAAAAGAGTGGTCTTATATCGTTTCTGACACAAAACAACCGAAATTTTTAGTGTATTCGCATGCTAGAAACCCAGTAATAGCAAGGGAAAACATGAAAAATCTTATAGAAAAAATTAGACAATATCAAAAGGTGTAGAATTTTTATTTTAAAAGTGGTATTATAGTATAGTCTGATTTAAGTTATTAGTACTGGAGGGAATAAGAATGCGTGTGAATATTACTCTAGCATGTACAGAATGCGGAGATCGTAACTATATCTCAAAGAAAAACAAACGTAACAACGCTGAGCGTATCGAGCTTAAAAAGTATTGCAAGCGTGACAAGAAGTCTACGTTACACCGTGAAACAAAGTAAGCAGTAGGAATATTTTCCTACTGTTTCTTTTTTTTATGCGATTCCTACGTAAAAGTGATACACTATCTTCGTAGAGYAAAGTGTCACTGYRAGGGGGAAAAGTGTGTGARAGAAGAGAAAMTACGTTTACGYAAACAAATAATAGAACACATGAATTCTTTATCWGAAGAACRGTATACAACTTTATCGGAACAAATTGCAGTTTCGGTGTATGGACAAAAAGAGTGGGTTGAAGCTAAAACAATTGGAATAACTCTCTCGATGGAGCATGAAGTGAATACATATCCGATTATCGAAAAAGCTTGGGAAGAAGGAAAGAAAATTGTTGTTCCGAAGTGTAATAAAGGGGCAAGAACGATGTCTTTCCGGCAAATTAGTAATTTAAATCAATTAGAAACAGTATATATGAATTTACGTGAACCGATTCCAGCACTTACGGAAGAAGTGAATGCGTGTGAAATTGATCTTCTTATCGTGCCAGGAGTAGCTTATACACGCCGAGGAGAACGGATTGGATATGGCGGTGGCTACTATGATCGTTATCTCGTGCACTATAAAGGGAAAACGCTATCATTAGCTTATGATTTTCAAATTGTAAAACATATTCCGGTAGAGCCATTTGATAAAAATGTAGAAAAAATTATTACAGAAAAAGGAACAATGGTTATAAATGGGCTTGTATAGACAAATAAAAATTGACGAGACTTTTTCTTCTTGATTATAATAAAATATGTGAACGTTTTCTTATTATAATTTTTTTATAGTAAGTGAGCATAAAGGGTGATGAAATGATATCC
>NZ_JBFTMA010000302.1:0-4785 GCF_056396725.1 Bacillus sp. 05T31 | reverse complement strand
TGATACGGCTTGATACGTTGAAACAATAATTCGTTCTAAACCAAATGATTTTCGAATTGGCTGAAGAGCTGTTACCATCTGTAGTGCTGAGCAATTCGGAACTGCAATGATCCCTTTATGTTCCCTTAAAGTATGTGCATTTACTTCTGGAACGACGAGTGGTACATCGTGTTCCATTCGGTATTCACTTGTGTTGTCAATTACGATTGCACCACTAGAAACTGCATGATTTACATATTGTCTAGAAACCTCTCCTCCAGCACTAAAAAATACAATGTCTACACCTTCAAAACTAGTTGATTTTGCCTCTTGTATTTTAATCTCTCGTCCTTTAAATTGTACTATCTTACCAGCAGATCGTTTTGACGAGAGTAATGTAATTCCTTCTATATTAAATTTCGTTACTCTCTCTAACAATGCAATGATTTTTTGCCCTACTGCGCCTGTAGCCCCAACTACAGCTACATGATAGCTCTTTTCACTCATTTTTTCTCCTCCAATTTCAATTGAATGAATATCTCCACAACTTAATTTTAAAAGAAATTTAATGATTTGAAAAATTGAAATACATGATATAATCATTCACAAATCATGATAATAAAAGAGGTATCATTTATGGAAATGAGGCATGTTAAAACATTTTGTGCCATTGTTAAGCATGGCGGTTTTTCTAAAGCAGCTCTTGCGTTAGGTTATGCGCAATCTACTGTGACAGCCCATATTAAAGCATTAGAGAACGACTTAAACATTCCTCTATTCGATCGATTAGGAAAAAAAATACTTCTTACAAAAGCAGGTCATCAATTTCATCCGTACGCATTAGAATTACTTACTATTTATGATAAAGCGCAAGAAATCCCTCAAAACAGTGACCATTTAGAAGGAACATTGACTATTACATCTAATGAATCATTGGCAGTGTATCGGTTACCACAATTATTACGTACTTACAAACAGGAAAATCCGAAAGTAAATATCGTACTTGAGACAAATACCAATGAGCAAGCATTGAAAAAACTACATGAAGGAGAAACYGATGTTATCTTCATAATTGGAGAAAGTRTAGAGCATAATGATTTTATTACGTGCAATTTATGTAATGAAACATTTGGTTGGATTTTCCCTGCTCATTTCCCTTCAAACACTGATCCACTCCTTTTATTACAAGATACTCAATTTATATTTACAGAACAAAGCTGTGGCTATAGACCAATGGTAGATCGTTTTTTACGTCAAAGCGGAAGAAATCCTAATAAAACATTTGAGACTTCCAATGTTGAAGTCATTAAACAATCCGTTATGTGTGAGTTAGGAATTTCTATTCTCCCTTACATCGTTGTACAAGAAAGTTATCAAAAAGAACAACTCTGTTTTCAGCCCATCGAAACTCCATCCGTCATTCAAAGCCACGTAATCTATCATAAATCTAGATGGATATCACCAGTTTTACAATCGTTTCTTACATTATTAGAGAGAATAGAATAGAAAAGTAAGCGAGTAATAACAAAAATGAGTAACTGCTCTAAAAAGCAATTACTCATTTTTGTTAAAATATTTGTGTTCATAACAATACAGGTGTTTCAAAATCAATATGTATATTATTTATTAGCTTGTACCTCACCTGCAATTAATTTACTACCTGAATATGTACCTTTTTGTATAAAAACTTGATTAATTAATTCTTTTTGCTCCTTTTCTGACATTACTCCTTTCCCTTCTCCTAAATTCCCACTTTGTAATTTCCAAATCTTGTTGTGGTCTACATCAACCTTTTCATATTTTCCTTGTTTCCATCGTTCTAAAATATCCACATATGTACTTTTTTGTGCAACATCATTATTATTTATAATTTCAAGTAAACTTTCAATACGTTCTTGTGTAATAAAAATATAGCCCCATTTTTGATCAGCTTTCGCTTTTTGATGTGCCATTTCATGTAATGCTGTCTGTATGTTCTCATCTGTCCATTTGAAGTTTTTATTAAAACCACTATTCGGCAATGAATAATTTCCATTTTCTAACATCTTTGCATCTTCGGCTTTTACATTACTATCAGCTAGCACTTCTACTGCCGGAGCGGCTGGTGATGCCTTTTTCGCAGCCGGTTTACTATTATTCAAATAATACAGCATACCATACGTTACACCTACCCCGATTACCGCCATACCAGCTATAATTCCTATGATTTTAAATAATGTTTTCATCTTGCTTGTTTCCTCCCAAATATCTCTGTTCTTACTACCTCATTATTTCTTATATAAAACAGTTCCTTCATTCAAAATAGTTCATCCCATCCCCTATCATATTATTTATATATATTTCCTTATATTGTATTTCTTTTTTCGTGAAATTGAAAGATTATTCTGTTAAAAAATAAAGATATTCTACAAAATTTTCCTTTATATTTATAGGGAAACAAAAAAAACAACGAGCGCCTTCTAAAACACTCGTTGTTTTTACTTTATGCACGATTCTCTTTTAACCACTCCGTAATAGCATCTAACCTCGAAACATCAAAACGTCTTTCTTCACACATGTTTAAGCTGTTTAAACTTTTCACAATTTCTAATTCATTCGACTTTATACTTTTTGCTTCAATCAATTTACAGTACCCGTCTGTGACGGTATTTAAATTTTCATAATAACGCTGCAACGGTTTTGATATATGTAAATGTTTTTCAAARTTTCTTCTKYTTYTCGTCYCATCARAYTCTTTYCGTTTTCTAAGYTCTTCATCATTCGTGTACAAATAAAAATATTGATCTGGAAAACCAATTTCTCTATTTATCATCTTTTCTTTATAAAAGTTTTCTATTAAAGATAACGGCTGATTAAATATATCAAAATGGAAACACCAATTATAACTAAGTGGCTGATAAATATCACCATCGAGTATTACTAACTCATATTGCTGCGACTTCTGTATTGCTATTTTCCAGCGCTCTACTTGTTTTTCAAAATACCATGTTCTATGTTCATTTTTTGGTCTTTCAAATAATAGATTAACTTCAGGTATAATAAATGCACCGTAATTTTTTTCTAATTCACGACATGTTGTACTTTTACCAACAGCGCTCGCGGTATGTCAATAAGGCATACAAATTTATTCTACAAATCTATAGTAGATATCTGTTGCCCCATCTTGAGCAACTTCTATCCTCTTTATTAATTTTTGAAATACGCCATGTAAATCTTTTGACTCTTCTAATAAAGCAAACGCATCTCTAACTTCTTGTTTCTCCTTCATTTGAATTTCGATATTGTTCGCTTTCCGTATTTCCAGTTCTTTTAATTCGAGTTCTTTTTCAATTTTTTTATTACGAACAGTAAAAGTATCTTTATCAATTCTTTCACCTTCTAAATATAAGTCTAATAAACGCTCCTTCTTAAACTTCAAATCTTTAATATCTCTGTTAAGCTTTCTTAATTTAACTTGTAGTTGATTTTCATCCGAATAAAACTCTTTTTCTAAAACACTTTCTTTTTCTTTCAGTTTATCTAGCACTAATGCCCTTAAATCCTTGTAATGTATTGGAACATGTTTTACACATTCTCGCCGTGCTGTAGCTCTACTCCAATCACACATCATATACGAGTATTCTTTTATTGTCCCATTCTTATTTACACGTACATTATTTTTCTTAGTCATTGCTGTACCGCAATGTGCACAGAACGTTATACCCCTTAATTCATTAGTTGTTGATATACGACGCTTTTTTTGGAACTTATTAGGATCCTTATCGTTTACTTTATCCCATAATTCGTGACTAATTATAGCAGGGTGATGGTCCTCAAAAATCACCCACTTCTCTTTAGGATTTATAACTTTCTTCTTCTTACCGTTGACTTTTACTGTTGTATATTTTTGCATTGTATAAATGCCTTTGTAAGTCGGGTTTTTTATCATCTTGCATAATGTGGAGTATGTCCAAGGCGCCCCTTTCCTAGTACGCATCCCCTTATCATTTATAGTATTCGCAATCTTAATATAACCAAATCCTTGTGCGTATAATTCAAATATTTCCCTAACAAGAGCGGCTTCCTCTTCATTAATTGCATATTTATCATCTATAATTTCATAACCATATGGAACAAATCCCCCAGTATAACCACCCCTACGCACTTTCGCTGCCAAAGCGGCGGTTGTAGACACAGATAATGTTTTAGGTAACTGAGCTGCAAACATGGCATACATTTCAAATTTCATATCATTCTTACCTTCGTAATGACTGTCATAGCCTTCCTCCAGCGTTATTAAGCGTACACCGTGCCCTAAAAGTATCTCCTTAATCTCCAGCGCATCCTTTAAATCACGCGCCAATCGATGTATAGATTTAAATATAACTGTGTCGAGTTCTTTTTTTCTAGCTTTATTTAGGATCAGTTGCATTGCATGCCTTTCTAACCAAGCTGTTCCTGATATACCATCATCAAAATAAACAGCATCCTCATCCCATTCAAAGCCATTATTCTCTAACCAATATCTACAAATATCAATCTGATTTTCTACAGAAGAAACCTGTTCGTCTTTATCACTTGATACACGCACATAAACCGCATATGCCAAAATTACCACTCCTTTCATCGATCTCCAAATATATTATGTCTGAATTATATAACTCCAAGAGTTAACTGGCAATCTATTACCAACGCAAAAAGACGACTTACTACAGTCGTCAAAATAAAATATATAAATCTCAAAAATTTAGGAGGGGGTAAACAACACACAACATCATTTAATAAAAACAAAAAAGAAAAAAGAACCCCCTCTATAAAAAATATACC
>NZ_JBFTMA010000301.1:0-5778 GCF_056396725.1 Bacillus sp. 05T31 | reverse complement strand
GTTTTAAAGGACGAGCTCCGTACATCGGATCGAATCCAGCTTCTACAACAAATTCTTTTGCAGATTCCGTCAATTCTAATGATATGTGGCGATCTGCTAAACGCCCTTGTAATTCTTGTACAATCTTATCAACAATACCTTTAATTTCATTCCTTGTCAGAGGTTTGAATAAAATAATTTCATCGACACGGTTTAAGAATTCTGGTCGGAAATGTCCTCTTAATTGTCCCATCACAAGTTCTCTTGACTCTTCTTTAATAGAACCATCTTCTTCTAGCCCTTCTAATAAGTGAGCAGATCCAATATTTGAAGTCATAATAATAACCGTATTTTTAAAGTCTACTGTACGTCCTTGTGAATCTGTAATGCGGCCATCGTCTAACATTTGTAATAAAATGTTGAATACTTCTGGATGTGCTTTTTCGATTTCATCTAACAAAATAACAGAATATGGTTTACGTCTTACTGCTTCTGTTAATTGTCCACCTTCTTCATATCCAACATATCCAGGAGGCGCTCCAATTAAGCGTGACACTGCGTGTTTCTCCATATACTCAGACATATCGATACGAATCATTTGCTCTTCACTGTCAAATAATGTTTGMGCTAACGTTTTTGCAAGCTCAGTTTTACCAACACCTGTAGGGCCTAAGAAAATAAATGAACCAATTGGACGATTCGGATCTTTAATRCCAGCGCGAGCACGAAGTACTGCGTCTGATACAAGGCTTACCGCTTCCTCTTGACCGATAACACGCTCTGATAAAATTTGTTCAAGACGTAATAATTTCTCACGTTCACCTTCAACRAGTTTTGCRACAGGAATACCAGTCCACCTTGAAACAATGTCTGCAATTTCTTCTTCACTTACTTCCTCGCGTAATAAACGATTCTCTTGTTTATTATGTGCACCCATCTCTTCCGCTTCTTTTAACTCTTTTTCGATAGCTGGAATTTTCCCGTGGCGAAGCTCAGCTGCTTTATTTAAATCGTAATTTCCTTCTGCTTCTTCTAACTCACGGCGCAAGCGCTCTAAATGTTCACGTAAGTCACGCACTTTATGAATGTCTTCTTTTTCTTTCTCCCATTTCGCTCTCATACTACTTGCAACTTCTTTTAAATCCGATAATTCACGTTGCAATGTTTTTAGGCGCTCTTGACTACCTAAGTCCTTTTCTTTCCCAAGAGCAGCTTCTTCAATTTCCAGCTGCATAATGCGGCGCGTTACTTCATCTAGTTCTGTTGGCATAGAATCAATTTCTGTTCGAATTGTTGCACAGGCTTCATCAACAAGATCAATTGCTTTATCGGGCAAGAAACGATCCGAAATATATCGATCTGATAAAACAGATGCCGCTACAATCGCGCGGTCATGAAWATTTACACCGTGATAAATTTCAAAACGCTCTTTTAAACCACGTAAAATGGAAATTGTATCCTCAACAGTTGGCTCTTCTGCTAACACTTGTTGGAAACGTCTTTCTAACGCTGGATCTTTCTCAATATATTTACGGTATTCATCTAATGTCGTTGCCCCGATACAATGCAGTTCACCACGCGCTAGCATTGGTTTTAACATATTTCCCGCATCCATCGCTCCTTCTGTTTTACCAGCGCCGACGATTGTATGAAGTTCATCAATGAATAATAAAATGCGACCTTCACTCTTTTTAATTTCATTTAATACAGCTTGCAGACGTTCTTCAAACTCACCGCGGAATTTTGCTCCGGCCACAAGTGCACTCATATCTAAAGCGAAAATTGTTCTATCTTTTAATCCTTCTGGGACATCTTTTTTCACAATACGCTGCGCTAATCCTTCAACGATTGCTGTTTTACCAACACCTGGCTCTCCGATTAAAACGGGGTTATTTTTCGTTTTGCGTGAAAGAATGCGGATCACGCGGCGAATTTCACTATCTCTGCCAATTACAGGATCAATTTTCCCCGCTCTTACTTCAGCCACTAAATCACGGCCATATTTTTCTAACGCTTCATAAGTTGCTTCTGGATTTTGACTAGTCACTCTTTGATTCCCCCGAACTGTCATTAAAGACTGTAATAAGTTATCTTTCGTAATATAAAATTTTGCGAATAATTGATTTATATCGCCTTTTTCTTCAGAAAAAGCAAGTAATACATGTTCGATTGAAATGTAGTCATCTTGCAATTTCTCCGCTTCTTTTCCTGCTCTTACAAGCAGTTGTTGCAAAGCACCTGTTACATATAATTTCCCTGCCTCTGCCCCGCTTCCAGTTACAGAAGGCTTTTTCTTAATTAAACTTTCTACACCTTGCTTTAACGCTTCTATATCGACATTCATTTTTTGAAAAATACGTACCGTTAATCCGTCTTGTTGCTCTAATAACGTAAGCAATAGATGAACAGTATCTACTTCTTGATGATGATGAGATACCGCTAAAGATTGAGCACTCATAATCGCTTCCTGTGTTTTCGTTGTCATTTGATTTAAGTCCATCTTTACAGCCCTCCAAACGTTTGACTTTCTTTGACCTTTGATTTGATTATACGCCAACTGACTTTTTTATACAATAATTTTGCTTATGTAGTTCAAACTTATTATTGGAAAAAGAAAAAAGTAACATTCATTTTCCTAATCAAAAAAGCCGCAATAACGATTGCGGCTTCTGTTACGGTTTTCTTTTATATGTCCACTGACGGTTATGATTTGCGTTCTCTGGAAACTTTTCACCGGCAGTTAATTGTACCATTTGCGGATTTTTCACCATACTTCCCGTTTCACCAATTTCTACGTAAATGCCATCATTTGGCGCTTTTTGCCCTGAACGAAACCTGCGATTTTGTCCCATTTCCATTCTCCTTCCATGACGTCTTGCCTCATTAGTATATCCATTTTAAAAGAAAGCTTTTCTGTCATGTTTAGGAAACAAGTACTACCGTTTACCCATGTACATATATATAATTACACAAGCTTAAGCAGGAATTATTGGCATATTTGTTGAAAAAAAAGAAACCAACCTACTTTAGGCCAGTTTCAAAGGAGAGTCAAACATATACGAGAAGATTACATGTTTATTATAAGTCGCATCATTCAAACAATGTAACCCTTTTCACAAATTGTACATAATGAAAGAAACATTGTTTGAACTTTCTAAAAATATATTGACTTTTCCTAATTTCCAACGAGAAATAGTAGACACCACAGCGCTTCGCGACGTAAGATGGATATATAGTGAAACTTTCATCTACAGTAGTTTCACCCAGTCTAACCTCTTATTTCTGCATATTAAAAAACGGAAATACAGATAGAAACAAAAAAATTATTATAAGAGGTGAAATTATGAACAAACAACATTTAATCGCATTAGACTTAGACGGAACTTTATTAACAGACAACAAAATAATTTCTCCAAGAACGAAAAACACAATTGCAAAAGCAAAAGAACAAGGACATATTGTCGTTATTTCAACAGGACGTCCATTCCGCGCTAGTTACGATTATTATAAAGAACTTAGCCTTAACACACCAATCGTAAACTTTAATGGAGCTTACGTTCATCACCCTCTTGATTCAAGTTGGGGAACACATCACTCTCCTCTTGAACTTTCAACAGCGCAAGAAATCGTCCGAGCTTGCTTTGATTTCGGCGTGAAAAATGTCTATGCTGAAGTCATCGATGATGTGTATGTCCGTGAAATTGATGAAGATAAAAAACATATTTTTGAATTCGGTTCTCCTAAGATTTTCACAGGAGATTTATTAAATACTTTAAACGACCATCCAACTTGCTTATTAATCGATGCACATGACGAGCACTCTGCTGCAATTCGCCAACATTTAACAGATATGCATGCTGAAGTCATCGACCATAGAAAATGGGGTGCGCCTTGGCCAATTATTGAAATTGTAAAAAGCGGATTAAATAAAGCTGTCGGATTACAAAAAATTTCAGGCCATTATAATATTCCTAAAGAGCGAATTATCGCTTTTGGTGATGAGGATAACGACTTTGAAATGATCGAATTTGCTGGTCATGGAATCGCAATGGGTAATGCGATTCCTGAATTAAAATCACTCGCAAATCATACGACATTAACGAATGAAGAAGATGGTATCGCTCTATATTTAGAAGAGGTTCTTGGATTGTAATCTAAAAATTCCCTACTTATAGTTTCTCGCCAAACGCTCATACTATTATTAGACGCAAGAGAAAGCGCGTCAATTGTTTTCAGCTAAATAAAGGGGGTTTTTCGAATGGGTAAAAAGAACAAATCAAAGCGTTTTATCCAGCAAGGAGCCGATGCTGTTATGAAGCATGATGCAAGATTCCCGTACCGAGGTACATTAGCTGAGGCAGAAAAAGCAAGAAGTAACTCTTCTTTTGGAGGGGTTTAAATGGGGAACTTACTATTCCAACAAGCTAGAGATGCTGTTGCAAATGCCGTATCTTGTTCAAGCGGCGCTGAACAACAAGATCTCGTATATACAGCAAAAAACGCTTTGCACTCTGCTTATGCAAACTCTTCAACTGCTGAAAAAGTTCAGCTACGTGAAATGCAGGAGCAATTGCAAGACATTACGAATTTGCATTAAAAAAAGAGGACCAGCTTTGGTCCTCTTTACTCTTTTCGAACACTAAGCGAGAGTGAATCGCTTTTCGCACATCTGCCCCGTTCTTTGTAACAATTAATGCCGTAATCTTCACATGACGGGTATGAATCGCATCAATAATTCTCGTTGATACATACAAAGTGACTAAAGTATATAATGCCTTTTCCCATCCATACACGTAGCCAGCAGCGATAATGATAAGTGCATTAAAGAAGAAAAAATACGTGCCGACAGGCTTATCTTTTATTTTTGATAAAATCATAGCGATAATATCTAGACCACCTGTAGAAGCCCCCCACTTTAAAGCAACTCCTACCCCAATCGCTGAAATAATCCCACCAAAAATCGCATTCAATATAATATCGTGCGAAACCGCTCTAACTGGGATAATTTCTAAAAACAAAGTCATAAATACAACACAAAGAAAACTAAAAAATGTAAAGGCCTTCCCAACCTTTTTCCACGCTAAAATAACGACAGGAATATTAAACAAACTAAACAATACCCCCGTAGATATATGAATAGATAAAAAGTCACCTAATATTTGTGACAATAATTGAGACAATCCAGCAAAACCACTCGCATACACTTTCGCTGGTGTTAAAAATAAATTCATCCCAATCGCATTTAATAAACCCGCAATAATTACAACGACTAACTTCTTAATAAGTTCAGTATAATTCAGCTTCAAATCCATTTCTAATCCACCTTTAGTATTCATGAATGCACCGCTATACATAGTCTTTACGAAAAAGGAAATGATAAACATACAACGTTTAGAAATGGAGTTGATACATATGCCACATACTAGCGATAACGACAAAAAAGCACGCGACAATAATGCAAAGCGYACTCAAAAAAATGAACAAGAGCAAAAAAATATTCAGCAAGGAAAACGTGCATATTCTAAGAAAACCGATCACCTTTGATTAAATCGTACATCAACGTTAATGTTGATGTACTTTTTTTACATTTTACAGGGAAAAAACATTAAAAATTCACTTCATGTTCACTTCTATATTCTACAATAGCGATAACATATTCGGATGAGGTGTTAGCATGAAAGGAAAAAGTACATTCATTATCACTGCACTAATAAGTATATTAATGCTATCTGCTTGCGGACAAAAAAATGACTCGGCCACAATCGCTACAACAACAAACTCAACCATTACGAAGAGCGA
>NZ_JBFTMA010000300.1:0-7823 GCF_056396725.1 Bacillus sp. 05T31 | reverse complement strand
GCAGTTAGAGGGAATTGGTCAGTAAAAATGACATTGAAGTACATTAGGGAGCATTCTGAAAATGTAGAATCAATATCTTATATCTATGTTCTTGATAGTCATGGTTATCTTAAGGGAATCGTTTCCATACATGAGTTATTACTAGCAGCAGATGAAGAAATATTATCTACTATCATGATTCAAGAGGTAATTTCAGTACACGCTGAAGTTGATCAGCAAGAAGTTGTAAAAAAGCTACTGAATTATAATTTAGCAGCATTACCCGTAACAACAGCAAATAATGAAATGATTGGTATTATAACATTTGATGACGTAATGAATGTTATGGAAGCAGAAGCTACAGAAGATATCCAAAAGTTAGGCGGAAGTGAACCGTTAAATCAATCTTACTTTGAATCTAGTATTTGGAGCATTTTCTTCAAACGTCTACCATGGTTATTGCTTCTTTTTGTTGCTGAAGCATATACAGGTACAGTACTAAAGTATTTTGAAGACGAAATTGAAACAGTAGTTGCCTTAGCTTTCTTTGTACCGTTATTAGTAGGTACTGGAGGAAATACAGGAACACAGGTTGTAGCAACAATTACTCGTGCAATCGGTATTGGAGAGGTGAAATTTAAAGACATTTTCCGTGTAATGAAAAAGGAAYTTGCAATTGGCATGCTTCTTGGACTTGCACTTGGGGTAGCTGGGCTCACTCGTGCTTATATGTTAGGAGTTGGAACAGAAGTTGCACAAGTTGTAGCAATCACTTTATTATTTATTGTTATTTGGGCCTCTCTTGTTGCAGCTGTTTTACCTTTGATTCTGAGAAAATTAAAATTAGATCCTGCAGTCGTTTCTGGTCCATTTATTACAACATTTGTTGACGGAACAGGATTAGTAATTTATTTCATGGTTGCAAAAACGTTATTAAATTTGTAAATATACACTGAAATAAATACGAAATGTAGAATAAGTATTTTCCTTTGCTTGCCAAGACATAGTGGGGAACTCGGGAATGAGGGAAACAAACACTTTTGTCTTTAGGCAAATAATATCTTAAAGGATTCATTGAATGTAATTAATGCCGGAGGAGAAACCTATGAAACATCTAAGAAAAATCTTCAAACGAATTTTGCTTCTTTTTTCTATTTTCATGCTTATTGGCATAGGAATATTATTTGGTACTAACTATGGCCGAGATCTTCGTGTAACAATTTCTGGAAGTATACTAACTTCTCAGCATCCACAATATGCGAAATATACATTCCTATCCCAAAAGGAACTAGATAAACTGCAAGATAGAATTAATCATCCAAAATGGTCAAATAGTGATGAGGCTATTTATAAAAAAATAGCAGGAAAAAGATTAGAAGAATTAAAAAATCAGCCATTAGAAATTGATGTAGAAACAATTAAAAGTAATAAAGATAGTCGTTTTCTTTTCGAAGGAAAGTTAATTACCATTAGCAATCCCTTCAATGTTAAACTTGTTAGCCATCAAGGAACACAAGGAGCTAACAGGGGAGAAAAAATTAGTGTAATGGCAAAACGTAATCATGCACTTGTTGCTGTGAATGCAAGTGGATTTGCTGATGAGACAGGAAGAGGTGGAGGAAATGTTGCAACTGGAATAGTAATAGAAAATGGAAAAGCTATTGATACAAATATAGATAAAAATACCCCTACAATTATTACCGGTTTAACAAAGTTTGGACAAATGATAACAGGAAATTATTCTACCCAACAACTYTTRGATAAACAAGTCGTTTCMGCAGCAGGATTTATGCCACAGTTAATTGTAAATGGAGAAAAAATGATCACAGAAGGAGACGGYGGTTGGGGTTCTGCTCCRCGAAGTATTATGGCYCAAAAAGARGAYGGCACAWTAATGTTTCTWGTGATAGATGGTAGACAAACACATAGCATAGGAGCCACGTTAAAAGAGTGTCAAGATATTCTATATGAAAAAGGAGCAATAAATGCAATGGCTATGGATGGAGGTTCTTCTGCTACGCTATATTTAGGAGGAAAGGTTATAAATTCACCTTCTACATTATCCCATGAAGATCGTTATTTACCGAATGCTTGGATGGTAACAGCAAACCAAAAACAAGAAATAAGGGTGACAATAGATGGGAAAAAAATAGATACTAAAAAATCAGATGAATTTGATGCAAATATTTCAACTGATTTATGAATTCTTAAATAAATGAAGGATTAATTAAAGTTTAAAAACTAACATACAAAGAGCGTCATAAAATTGAAAGTTTTATCATTTAACATTCATTAAAGAAAAGCGTATAGAGATACTCAATCATATGGAAAATCTCCAAGAAGTTAAAAGAAGGATAAATAATGTATACAGTTTACACTCATATTCAATTATATGCTTTTAATCTTATAGTATTTGCTACAGCTATGTGAAATGGACAACCTGTAAAAATAATTGTTGTGATCAGATGAGTAAAGATTAATGCGCAGAATGAATTAGTAATCATACCTGAAAACATTTCATCAAACATCAAAGCAACACATTAGTCGCTTTGATGTTTGTAATGATAAAAGGGTGATAAAAAACATAAACAATAGGTGTATCAAGCAAAGGGATAATACACCTTAAAACTACATTGTTAAACAACATGCGTCGTCGTGTAGTATATCTTATTTATCTTTAATTATTTTAGGTTCAGTATTACATCTTATAGATCGTTTTTTCTATGATTTCCTAATTTCCAACTCTCGTCTTTTTATTCAATCATAATTACTATTTTAAGGATGTTAAAGTAACTCCAATACTAAACGTAAAAGGAATAAAAAAGCATGGCATTTTGTGTCACTCTTTTTACACTTCATAACAAATAAGGATAAAAGAACAAAGTAAGTTATGCTTTAAACCTTTACTGATAGGAGAAAATGTTTGTATAGACCCACACACTTATTATTGGGTAATGTATGAAAGAAATTAAAATGATGAGACATAGACTTATAACTACACAATTGAATTAAACAATAATATTTTGAAACAAGAGTAAAGTTAAGGTGATGTTGTAGCATCCGTAGCCTCATTGGGATCAATGAAAATTTCAAACCAGCCAGCTGATGAAGATCATCCTTATGGACATGGTAAAGCAGAAGTTATATCATCAGGAATTGTAGCTGTGATTTTAATTTTAGCGGCTTTATTTATGGCTTATGAATCAATAAAGTCATTATTTGAACCAGCGACAGAACCCCATATAATTGCTTTTATAGCAGCGATTATTTCATTAATATGGAAGCAAATTTTATATGTATACACAATACGAATTGGTCGAAAAACAAGCAGCAAAGGGCTTATAGCAACTGCTTATGATCATCTTGCTGATGTTTATGCCTCAATTGCAGCTGTAATTGGAATTGGTATTGCTTTGATAAACAATATCTATTCCATTCCATATGCAGCATATGGGGATCCTTTAGCTGGTATTATCGTTTCCTTTTTCGTATTAAAGTTAGCGATTAGTATGGGGAAAGAATCAATATATATATTAATGGAAGGTGGTATTCCTACCGAGAAATGTAGTGAATATAAGAGAATAATTCAGGCCCATCCTTTTGTAAAAAGAATTGATAGAATGCGCGCACGTGATCATGGTCACTATGTATTAATTGATATTAGAATTAGTGTTCCGGCACATTTAAGCATCCAGCAAGGACATGATATTTGTAGGGATATAAAAACTACTATTATAAATCAGAACCCAGAAATATATGAAGTACTAATTCATTTAAACCCATGGTATGAGGAGAAGTAGGTTTATTGAATTATAGATAGGTATAAGTAAGTAGTTAAACCGTCCTTTTTAGATATTGGAGAATTGGTCGACTTGTATAATGTCCATAATTAAAAAACATTTATAGTTATGAGTACAATACATCTCAAATAAATTATTTATAGAAGAAAAAACGTCCTATTAAAATATAGGACGCTTTTATCTATGATTTACTAATTTCCCAACCTTCGCGTATTTTCTCTAATTCAATTACAATTACCTTTGAATCTTTTTTATACAAAGCATCAACAAAATCTGAAAGATAAATATCATTGAGGGGAATGAATTAATATATGAGGGTTCATTTTCAATATTTGTCTCTCAAATGAAGCAACTTTAGTATTCACTCAAAAATCCATTGTCTATGAAACAACTAGATTTTTAAACGGCTTTAATAGACATCTGCCATTTACATAGACAGATGTCTATTGTATTTTTGGCGGCAAGATTAAATAGCTTTTTTGTTACTTTACAATAAAGTATACTTAATATCAGTAATTCATGTAATTAGGAGTGATTTCTATATTTAAGGAAAATGCAAAAAGGATACTTCTGTCATTAGTAACAAATCCAATACTAATAATTGTATACGGGATTTTTTGTTATGAGTTAGCCTTATACTGTAAGTACGGAAGAATGAATTATAATATTTATATTTTTTTATTATGTATAGTACTTTTTATATCCATGACTACATTTACTACAATGCGGGTGATAAAAAATAGAGAATATGAATCTAAAAAATTAACTAATTCAATAGCATGGAGATCCATTTCTATTATCATTATTGTTGCAATTACATCATTTTATGGGATGCAGATTTATAAAAGTGCAATAAATTACAATGGCAAATTGGCATGGTTTATAGAAAGGTTAAAACATGAAAGGTCAGTTAAACTTAAACATAATAATATATATGAATCTGGAGTAGAAGGTATTTTTGAAGATATAAATAAAAAATATCCTTTGCCAAAGAAATTGTATATGGCAACTGATTTTGATCTTACATTTCATTCAGATGGAACAATCACAGCGTTTGATACATTTGTTTATGGGAAAAATGTTGATGGGAAAGAAGAAACTTATTTACTCTCTTATAATGAGAAGAAATCAGAAGATATTACTATAATACGAGACGGATATGCAAAGCCTGATTATGATGATGATAAATTAGTAGAACCTTTAATTAAAACGGTTAAGGCGATTCCAGTTAAGCAAACGGTTAGAAAGTGGAATGAAAGTAAGTATGGGTTGATTTATTATGGAAAAAGAAATTGGGGATCCAATACAGAGGGAATTATTAATATTACTGAGGATGGTAAGGGGCAGAGTCTTAAAGAAGCAGCTTCTGATATCATTGGATATACTGTATCTATATATGTCCCTGGAAAAGAGAAAGAGCTAGTCCCTGCTAGATATAATTTAATATGTGACGCAAGTTGGAGTAAATCAAAGACGCCTCCAAATGAAGATAGGCTTAAAGAGAAGAAACAACAAGATTTAAAGAATGAAAAAGAACAGTTTTTCCTATCAAAAGAAGTTGGTTATAAACTAAATATGACAGATAAAGCATTAGGGAGCGCCTTTTATTCATTAAGCAGGACTAGTGATGAAGGGGAAACATGGGAGGTTATCAATCCAGACCCATTTAATAGGGGGATTGGTAGTGTATCAGGGATCACTTTTATAAATGATAAACTTGGGTTTTTAGGAGCAGTTAGACCTTCTGGTAATGAGGGAGAGTTATATCGCACAGATGATGGGGGGGTATCTTTCAAAAAGGTAGAATATCCGCCGCATGAAGTGAAATTAGATCATACACAGTCCACAATAAGTCCTTTTGATTCTCCTAGTATGCCATATGAGAAAGATGGGGTTTTTAATATGCTAGTTKGACAAGGGGCAGATGGAGACTACAATGGCGATAGTAGTGCACTTTATCAATCAAAAGATAACGGAGAGACATGGGAATTTGTAGAAGAAGTGAAAAAGAAATAATCAGAATGTTTTTTTGAAAAATAAGGTAACATTAGTACCTTCTTGTAGGACAAGGGTTATAAGAGGTGGCAGAAAGTTGCAAATAATTAGAAAATTTTATATCAATTTATTATATATTACATTTATGTAAAGATTATTGTGAGTACATTTTTTAAAACTTTCCCCTAATAAAGTTTTGAAAGAGTTGTCTCAACATTCTCCATGTTGTAAGTATGCCAAGGAAAGAGAGCCTATATGGGTTCTCTTTTCTTTTAAAATTAATTTTTTAATCTCATATTTAAGTAGTATAAAACTCTATCAGGGATACCATTGCTGTATTTAACAACAAGGGAAGATAAAACCAATAGTATTGTTTTCGCCTTTTTCATAAATGATTATTAAAGATACTATATGAGAAAAGGGATAAATAAGTATATTTTTCCAGAAATTAAAAAATTAGCTAGCAAAAGTTAATTGCCCTTTGAATAAGAAGAACATCAATAGAAGATGAAAGTTTGCCCGAATTATGTCTAAGCTTAAAACTTTCTTTTTTTAATATGGTGAGGCTTCTTATGTAAAAACAAGCCATAAAATAACTTGATTTGATTTTATTACACTTGATTATATATTTATTTAGTGTATCATTATGTAAAATTATCAACAGTCTCAATCTATGGCAACATCCCTCTCCGAATTTTATTCAGAGATACAAAAATACGAAGAAACAGTACAAACATGGTCGTATCTGATGTCACAGTTACCACTACGTGACTCAGATGATTTCGCTGTTGCACAAAACACAGTTGTCTATTTAGTAGCTCCAGTTATGAATTTGATTCAGTTTAAGGAGCACGTTTCAACTGTTATTCGGAAAGTCCATAGAATATGGAGCGCTATATCTTATGATTTAAAAGAACTGGCAGATAATATTGAGGATATCGAAAATTTGGAGGAGTTCATTGCTGCTTTAGAACTTGAATTGGCCTTTGAAGATTGGAAAGCAATTCGTGATGAAGCTGAAGACTTCTATAAAAACGCAATTAACATTTCTTGAGGCTAATTATTCTTATTATAAATGTAGAGTATCCCTCTATCAGCTAAACGAACAAAACTAAGAAAATGTTAAATGTAGCTTTAAAATAAAGTTTGATTAAAATAGCTCACCGTGACCCCTTATTTTCAGCAAATATAAAAACTCCATTTTGAACAAAGATTGATCAAAATGGAGTTACCTTTAAAAATCTCGTATAAAATTTTTATAAGAAAGTTTGATTATTTTAACTACCCTTCTTCAACGCTGAAGCACCCGATTRTGGTRTTAGTGCTCTTACAATGTAGTAATAATCGGTCCTTCCTTGGTAAGRATAAYCGTATGTTCGTATTGAGCCACAAAGCTTTCATCGGTTAGGMAGGTCCATCCATCTTCGGATTGGAAAACTTCCTCTTCAAATGTAGAGATCATAGGCTCAAAGGCAATTACCATACCATCYTTTAAAATTTCATCATCCCAKKGRGMRAAGTAATTGAAAATRTGTTTTGGTTCTTCATGAATCGARCGYCCAACACCATGTCCAGTAAGATTTTTTATGACTGTTAAGCCATGCTGTTTCGCTACATTGTGTGCAGCTTTTCCGAGCGCGCTTTTTTTTGAACCTGGCTTTGCCTTCTTAAGTCCAGCATAGAATGCATCTTTAGCTACGTCACATATTTTCTGTAAAGTTGGCTCTCCTTCCCCTACTACAAAGGAAATTCCGGTATCCGCGAAATACCCGTTTTTTGAACCTGAAACATCAATATTTACTAGGTCCCCTTCTTGAATGGTCCGTGTCCTCTTCGGAATCCCGTGCGCTACTTCTTTATTTATGCTAATGCACGTATATCCAGGAAAATTGTATTCTCCTTTTGGGGCAGATTGAGCTCCTGCTTTTTCAAACATCTCTCTCGCAATTTCATCGAGTTCTTTTGTGGTAATTCCAGGTTTCGTACTATGGACTAATTCATCTCGAATCGCCCCACAGATTTCACCAATTACTTTTAAGCCATTAAAAT
>NZ_JBFTMA010000299.1:0-4818 GCF_056396725.1 Bacillus sp. 05T31 | reverse complement strand
CAATTGATGAAGATGGTATGGCAGTTAGTGCAGAAAGAAAGATAGAGATTGCTAAAAGAAGCTATGAATTACTAACGAAAAAGTATGGTATACGCCCATCTGATATTATTTTTGATGCGCTTGTGTTTCCTGTAGGAACAGGTGATGAAGAATATATAGGTTCAGCGGCAGCGACTATAGAAGGAATTCGTCTTATTAAAGAAGCGTTACCAGAATGTTTAACGATTCTAGGTGTGAGTAATATATCTTTTGGTTTACCACCAGCTGGACGTGAAGTATTAAACTCTGTCTTTCTATATCATGCAACGAAAGCAGGATTAGATTATGCGATTGTTAATACGGAAAAATTAGAACGCTATGCGTTAATTCCAGAGGAAGAAAAACGTCTTGCGGATGCATTATTATTTGAAACGACGAAAGAGACGTTAGAAAAATTTACAAACTTTTATCGTGTTGCCAAAAAGAAAGATGTCGTTATACAAGAAACGCTAACACTTGATGAACGACTGGCAAATTATATTGTAGAAGGTACGAAGCAAGGACTACAAGAAGATCTAAGTCTCGCGCTTACAGAAGGACGAAAACCGCTGGATATTATTAACGGGCCGCTTATGACAGGAATGGATGAGGTGGGGCGATTATTTAATGGTAATGAGCTTATCGTTGCCGAAGTATTGCAAAGTGCTGAAAGTATGAAAGCTGCCGTAAGTTATTTAGAGCCACATATGGAATCTAGTGAGAGTGCAAAAAAAGGGAAAGTATTATTAGCGACTGTTAAAGGAGACGTACATGATATTGGGAAAAACCTTGTTGAAATTATTTTATCAAATAACGGATATGAAATTATTAATTTAGGAATTAATGTTCGTTCGGATCGAATTGTTCAAGAAGTACAAGAAAAGAAACCTGATATTATTGGCCTTTCTGGTTTGTTAGTAAAATCCGCACAACAAATGGTAACGACTGCTGAAGATTTAAAAGCAGCGAATATTGATATTCCAATTGTTGTAGGTGGTGCAGCACTAACGAGGAAATTTACAGATAATCGTATTTCTCCATCTTATAAAGGGCTCGTATGTTATGCAAGTGATGCAATGACAGGTCTTGATATTATTAACAAATTACAAAAAGAAGAAGAACGTGAAAAGATGAAGCGAGATAAAAAGGAACGCCATCTTCATATTGTGAAACAAGAGGAGAAAAAAATAGAAATTCCCGCAGTTATTGAGCCGTTGCCAAAAGCAACTGTTATGATACCAGATTCGACGAAACGAGTTGTATTACGGGATATTCCTGCCCTTCATCTTGCACCGTTTTTAAATAGACAAATGTTAATTGGACACCATCTTGGGTTAAAAGGAAACGTAAAAAAACTCTTGCAAGAAGGGGATAAAAGAGCACATGAGCTAAATGATTTAATTGATGAATTATTACAAGAAGGACAATCTTGGTTACGCCCAAAAGCGGTGTATCAATTTTTCCCGGCGCAAAGTGATGGACAAAATATAATTATATACGATCCGGAAGATCACACACGTATTATAGAGCGATTTGAATTTCCGAGACAAGGGAAAGCACCATACCGTACTTTAGGAGATTATATACGCCCGATTGGAGATGAGATGGATTATGTCGCTTTCTTATCTGTTACCGTTGGAGAAGGGGTTCGAGATATTGCAGAGGAATGGAAGGCGAAGGGAGATTATTTACGCAGTCATGCGATTCAGTCGTTAGCACTTGAATTAGCAGAAGGACTTGCTGAAAAAACACATATGCTCATTCGTGATCGTTGGGGAATTCCAGATTCACCTGAACTGACGATGGAAGAGAGATTCCGTACAAAATATAGAGGAATACGCGTATCATTTGGTTATCCAGCATGCCCAGAACTTGCTGATCAAGAAAAATTATTTCGCTTAATTCATCCAGAAGAAATAGGTATTTCATTAACAGAAGGATTTATGATGGAGCCAGAAGCGTCCGTAACGGCTATGGTATTTTCTCACCCTGAGGCAAGGTATTTTAGTGTACTATAGTGTAGAAGGGGGAGACGTATGAAAAAAATAGTCTTTACAGGTGGCGGTTCGGCCGGGCATGTAACACCTAATTTAGCAATTATTCCACATTTACAAAAGCAGAACTGGGATATCTCTTATATTGGTTCTCATCAAGGGATTGAGAAAACGATTATAGAAAAAGAAGGAATCCCATACCATAGTATTGCAAGCGGGAAGCTACGTCGTTATTTTGATTTGAAAAATATAAAAGATCCTTTTCTCGTGATGAAGGGTGTTATGGATGCGTACGTAACAATTCGTAAACTAAAACCGGATGTTATTTTTTCAAAAGGTGGTTTCGTATCCGTACCAGTCGTAATAGGAGGGTGGCTAAATAGGGTGCCAGTTTTATTACATGAATCTGATATGACACCTGGACTAGCAAATAAAATTGCGCTCCGTTTTGCCTCGAAAATATTTGTTACATTTGAAGAAGCAGCGAAACATTTACCGAAAGAAAAAGTAATATATACAGGATCGCCTGTACGTGAAGACGTACTAAGAGGAAATCTTGAAAAAGGTTTAAAGTTTCTAGGGTTTTCCCGGAAGAAATCAGTTATTACTGTTATGGGAGGAAGTTTAGGCGCAAAGAAAATTAATGAAACGGTTCGATCGGCACTTCCAGATCTTCTGAAAAATTATCAAATTGTGCATCTTTGCGGAAAAGGAAATCTTGATGAATCCTTACAAAATAAAGAAGGATATAGACAATTTGAATATGTACATGAAGAGTTGCCGGATATATTAGCAGCAACAGATTTTGTTATTTCACGTGCGGGATCCAACGCGATTTTTGAATTTTTAACAATGCAAAAGCCTATGGTTTTAATTCCGTTATCGAAATTTGCAAGCCGTGGAGATCAAATTTTAAATGCTGAATCCTTTAAAAGACAAGGGTATGCATCGGTATTATATGAAGAGGATGTAACGGTGACTGCGCTTATAAAGCATATAGAAGAGCTATCTCATAATAATGAGACGTATAAAACAGCATTAAAAAAATATAATGGAAAAGAAGCGATTAAAACTATCATTCAACATATTTCAGAGGCATGATTAAACAATCATGTCTTTTTTAGTAGGATGAAAGATTCCAAGAATTGATATATTTATGTTACAATAAAGTGAAACTTTAATCAGTGGGGGGGGGCATCCCCACTGATTATTAGCCTTCACCAATCGGGCTTTTACGGGCAGTTAATCCCACATCTAACTTCTTTGCTTTTGCTGAATTTTGAGGTGGGGGTCTTACTGCCCGTTAATGCGGGATAACAAATGGTTAATAGGGAAATTCCAATTGATTAAGCGTGAAAATACGAATGGATTAGGAGTGACTGTGTTGGAGCTAAGTCTCTATGAAAATACTGCACTTATTATATGCTTTGTGTTGTACGTTGGTAGTGTTATTGTTTATATTTCACGGAAATTTTCACAAGAACGAGAGCTTGAAAAATCAGAAATAACAGCTGAACTAGAAATGTTAGCTGATGAAAGTTATAAAAAACAAAAAATAAAAGAAGATCATGAGGCACCCCATCATTGAAACGCAAATAAGTTCTAAGGATGGGGATTTTTTTTGAAAAAATCCCATTAACGCTAAAAAAGGAGTTTCCCCATACATATTTAAGGAGTGAATATAAATGAAATTTTATATTGCTTCAGGATTTCAAAATAAACATCTTGTTCGTTTCGTATCAAGCCAGTTGAAAGAAGTGGGATGGCAGCATACATATGATTGGACGAAAAATGAAAGAGCAACCAATAGAGAACAATTGCAAAAGATTGGTGAAGAAGAACAAGAAGCGATACGAGAAGCTGATGTTTTCTTACTCATACTAGAGGGTGGGAATGGAAGTCATACAGAATTAGGGATGGCAATTGCTTTAGAAAAGAAAATTTATATATATCACAAGGGCAATGAGTTGCAAACGACATTCTACCATTTACGAGAAGTTGATATTTTCGAAGGAGAAATTGAGGGGCTTGTCTCATATATATTGAATAAAGTGGAATGTTAGACGTGGGAATGCAGCGAGAAATATTTYTTGCAAAAAAAGAGTGAAGGTTACCATTAGGCTATTTTGGGCACAGTTATTATAAGTAAAGCATATAAAGGAGTTATAAATATGAAATTAGAAAATGGATGGGAAACAAGTTTTTTAGAGGTTGTACAAAACAGTGAATTTAAGAAAGATGCAATTCTTAGTCAATTGCTTTTTGCGGATAGTGAAGAAGTAGAAGAGCTTGTTGATGATTACGGTTATGAAGAGATTATTGAACGCGAACATGATGATGAGTTAGCAGGAATTTTAGGAGAAGAACTTTTCAGTGAGCTGGAGCGAAACGTATTCTTATCTCCACAGCCAGAAGAAAAACTTATTTCATTCGTAAATGGATTAGGTTTTCATGTATTAGATTGGATTGTGCTTCTTGAAACAGAATTTGGCATTGATAGCGCAAACTTCACATCGGATGCAGTGAAAATGTTAGAAAAGCGCTTTAGACAGTTTCCCTATATAGAAGAGAAGACAATTTTTGATATGACGTTTGAAGAAGCGATGGATGTATTAGAATCTGTTACAGGATTACAGCTGAAGGGGAAAATGAACGTATAATGAAAAAGAACGTGATAGCTTCACGTTCTTTTTTTTTACATAATAATAATTTTATCATCTAGCTTTGTTTGTCCAGTAAGAAGTGCATTTAAATACTCTACTTTTCGTATGCAAGCTTGTATATGTCTTTCAACCTCTTGTAACTC
>NZ_JBFTMA010000298.1:0-4825 GCF_056396725.1 Bacillus sp. 05T31 | reverse complement strand
GGGCAAGGAGATGTAGCTGTACGGTTTGATGGTGCGATGCCTGAAGCCGAACGGAAAAGAGCACTAATTTATCCAGATTATCTAGAATTAAATGAAGAGGAATTTCAAGTAGAAGTATTAGAAATTGACTATCCTTCCAAGTTTTTTACGCTAGAACATAGGCAAATATTAGGTGCATTCATGTCGCTTGGTTTAACAAGGGAAAAATGTGGTGATATTTTGCTTCAAGAAGACCGTGCCCAAATTGCAGTTGCCAAAGAAGTTGTGTCGTATATTGAAATGAACTTACAATCAATAGGGAAAATGAAAGTCACACTCTCTCCTATACAAGTAGAGAAAATTTTGCGTGTAGGTGAAAAATGGGGAGAAAAATCTGGGACTGTTTCGTCACTTCGTCTAGATGTTTTATTAGCTGAAATGCTACATATATCTAGGCAGAAGGTACAGCCTCTTATAAAAGGTGGCTTAGTAAAAGTCAATTGGAAAACAGTAGAGCAAACTTCGTATGAATGTTTTCCGGGGGATGTTTTCTCGGTTAGAGGGTATGGACGAAGTAAATTATTTTCTGTAGAAGGTAAAACGAAGCGCGACAAATGGAGAGTTTTGTATGGTATACTAAAATGATTGGTTTTTTAGAAGGAAATTCTCTTATTTTGTCGAAGAAAAGATATAATTGAAAGAGGAAATTTAGATAACTACTTGGAGGTGGCGTTGTGCCGTTAACACCATTAGATATTCATAACAAAGAATTTGGTCGCGGGTTTCGTGGCTACGATGAAGATCAAGTAAATGAGTTTCTTGATCAAATCATCAAAGATTATGAATTAGTCATTCGTGAGAAAAAAGCTTTAGAAGAAAAGGTTGCACAATTAGAAGGAAAGTTAGATCATTTTTCTAATATTGAAGATACGCTGAACAAATCTATCATTGTCGCACAAGAAGCTGCTGAAGAAGTGAAGCGTAATGCACAAAAAGAAGCAAAATTAATTGTACGTGAAGCAGAAAAAAATGCAGATCGTATCATTAATGAAGCGTTAGTGAAATCAAGAAAAGTTGCTTTTGATATTGAAGAGTTGAAGAAACAAGCGAAAGTATTCCGAACTCGTTTCCGTATGTTATTAGAAACACAACTTGAAATGTTAAACAACGATGATTGGGATAAACTAATTGAATTAGAAGACGAAGTGGACGAACTGTTGAAAAAAGAATAAACAGTGTAAGATTGACGTTTTTCTCATTATTACATATAATTTTAAACAGCATATTTATTAAGAAAAACGAAGATAGGGATAAGTACCTTTTTCATACCTTATATAGCGAACTGAGGATGGTGTAAGCTCAGGATAAGGAGATAATGGGAATATCACCCTGGAGTTCCGCGCTGAACAAATTTAGTAAGCGTAGGCRTATATTCGCGTTAAGAATATAAAGAGGACCTTATGCATTTGTATATGGTCTACTAGGGTGGTACCGCGGGAGACTTTCTCGTCCCTTTTTGGGGATGAGAGGTCTCTTTTTTATTCCCTTTTTTAAGGTCTGTCGTTTATATATTTAAGGAGGAATTGAGCATGGAGTACAAAAATACATTACTAATGCCAAAAACAGAATTCCCGATGCGTGGGAATTTACCGAAACGTGAGCCTGCAATGCAAGAAAAATGGGCTGAAATGAATATTTATGAAAAGGTACAAGAACATACGAAAGGCCGTCCTTTATTTGTACTACATGATGGACCTCCATATGCAAATGGTGACATCCATATGGGACACGCACTAAATAAAGTGTTAAAAGACTTTATTGTTCGTTTTAAATCAATGACTGGATACTGTGCACCATATGTACCAGGTTGGGATACACACGGTTTACCAATTGAGCAAGCTTTAACAAATAAAGGTGTAAAGCGTAAAGAAATGACAGTTGCTGAGTTCCGTAAGTTATGTGCAGAGTATGCATATGAGCAAGTGGAACGTCAACGTGAACAATTTAAGCGTTTAGGTGTACGTGCAGATTGGGATAATCCATATATTACTTTAGAGCCAGCTTATGAAGCACAACAAATTAAAGTGTTTGGTGACATGGCGAAAAAAGGTTATATCTATAAAGGACAAAAACCAGTTTACTGGTCTCCAACAAGTGAATCAGCTTTAGCAGAAGCTGAAATTGAATATCAAGATAAAAAATCAGCATCTATTTACGTAGCATTCCCTGTAAAAGATGGAAAGAACGTATTAGAAGGTGATGAGAAATACATTATTTGGACAACAACGCCTTGGACGTTACCTGCAAACTTAGGTATTTCTGTTCACCCAGAACTTGAATATGCTATTGTGAAAGTAAATGATGAGAAATATATCATCGCTTCTGAACTATTTGAGACAGTTGCAAAAACGTTAGAGTGGGAAAATGCTGAAGTTGTGAAAACRGTAAAAGGTAGCGAACTTGAGTATACAGTTGCAAAACATCCATTCTACGATCGTGACTCATTAGTTATGCTAGGAGAGCACGTAACAACAGATGCAGGTACAGGTTGTGTTCATACAGCACCAGGACACGGGGAAGATGACTTCGTTGTTGGTAAAAAGTATGGATTAGAAGTACTTTGCCCAGTTGATGATAAAGGTGTATTAACAAATGAGGCACCTGGATTTGAAGGCTTATTCTATGATAAAGCTAACAAGCCAATTACAGAAAAATTAGAAGAAGTAGGCGCGTTACTGAAACTAACATTCATTACGCATTCATACCCACATGATTGGAGAACGAAAAAACCAATTATTTTCCGTGCGACAGCGCAGTGGTTTGCATCTATTGAAGCGTTCCGTAAAGAATTATTAGAAGCTGTTGCGGAAACAAAATGGGTACCAGCATGGGGAGAAACTCGTCTTCATAATATGGTTCGTGACCGTGGTGACTGGTGTATTTCTCGTCAGCGTGCATGGGGTGTGCCAATTCCTGTATTCTATGCAGAAAATGGTGATCCAATTATTACAGATGAAACAATTAATCATGTAGCAGATTTATTCCGTGAGCACGGTTCTAACGTATGGTTCGAGCGTGAAGCGAAAGATTTATTACCAGAAGGATTTACACATACAGGTAGCCCAAATGGTGAATTCCGTAAAGAAACAGACATCATGGATGTATGGTTCGATTCAGGTTCTTCTCACCAAGCGGTATTAGAAGAGCGCGAAGACTTACAACGTCCAGCTGATTTATATTTAGAAGGATCTGACCAGTATCGTGGTTGGTTTAACTCTTCATTATCAACAGCAGTTGCTGTAACTRGTAAAGCTCCRTATAAAGGCGTACTAAGCCATGGTTTCGTACTAGATGGTGACGGACGTAAAATGAGTAAGTCGATTGGAAACATCGTCGTACCGAAGAAAATTATGGATCAATTAGGCGGAGACATTTTACGCTTATGGGTATCTTCTGTTGACTATCAATCTGATGTACGTATTTCAGATGATATTTTAAAACAAGTAGCAGAAGTGTATCGTAAAATCCGTAACACATTCCGTTTCTTATTAGGAAACTTAGATGATTTTAATCCAAGTGAAAATACAGTAGCGGTAGCTGAACTTCGTGAAGTAGATCGTTACATGTTAGTGAAGTTAAATGACTTAATTACAAAAGTAAAAGATGCATATGAAACATATGACTTTGCTGCTGTATATCATGCAATTCACAACTTCTGTACAATTGATCTAAGTTCATTCTACTTAGACTTTGCAAAAGACATTTTATACATTGAAGGTGCAGATCACGCGGATCGTCGTGCAATTCAAACTGTATTATATGATGTTCTTGTTGCATTAACGAAACTTGTAACGCCAATCTTACCTCATACAGCTGATGAAGTATGGCCATATGTTCCTGGTGCAGAAGAAGAAAGCGTACAGTTAACTAATATGCCAGAAGCTACAGAAGTAGAGGGTTCAGAAGCGTTAAGAGCAAAATGGGATGCATTTATGACATTACGTGATGACGTTTTAAAAGCGTTAGAAGTAGCTCGTAATGAGAAAGTAATTGGTAAGTCATTAAATGCGAGCATTACGCTATATCCGACTGCAGAAATGAAGGCTATGTTAGAGTCTATTAGCGAAGACTTAAAGCAATTATTCATCGTCTCTGAGTATAAACTTGGTGGTACAATTGAAGAAGCGCCAACAGAAGCACCAAAGTATGAGCATACAGCTGTAGTTGTAGCACAGGCGACAGGTGAGACGTGTGAACGTTGTTGGGTTGTTTCAGAAACAATTGGTAAAGATGCAGAGCATGAAACATTATGTGAGCGTTGTGCAACGGTTGTTAAAGAAAATTATGTAAAATAATGAAAAAAAGCTGACTGCTCATAATAGCAGTCAGTTTTTTGTTGATGATATATCGAAATAACTTTCACTCTCTTTCCTATGAAGGAAAAATGTGTGTGAGGTAAGCGTGGAAATTTCGGACACACTAATTGTACATTGCAGCTGGGAGGAATGTACACGTGAATGAAATTTATATGGAAATAAAAGAAGAATTGCAATTGATGAGAAAAGAGTTGCAAGATAGATTGGCGAAAGAAGTAATGCACACATACTATATGGAATTTGGGCAAGAACTTGGATACGAAATAAAGGAAGAGACAAAGAAAAAATTGCTATTACATGATATAAAAGAGGATTTAAAAGATGTAGAACGTGCATTGTTTAAAATGGAAATAGATATGTACGGTATTTGTGAAGAAACTGGAAGAGCGATTTCTACAAAACAAATGAAAACAATGCCGACTGCTCGTACTATTCATGAATTTTTCTGTGAAAAGGTAAATGTATGAATA
>NZ_JBFTMA010000297.1:0-6836 GCF_056396725.1 Bacillus sp. 05T31 | reverse complement strand
GTTCTGGTGGTGTTATGCTGCCACATTATAGTCCATATAAAGTTGCCGAGAATTTCCGCGTTTTAGAAGCACTTTATAGGGGCCGCATCGACCTTGGTGTCGGGAGAGCGCCTGGTGGTATGCCGATAGCAACTCGCGCACTTCAAGAAGGTAAAATGGTCTCACTTGATCAATATCCAGAACAAATTGCAGATGTTGCTATGTACTTACATGATCAAGTACCAGAAAACCATCATTATGCAAACTTAAGGGCTACTCCAGTTATCCCAACATCTCCTGAAATGTGGATGCTCGGTTCTAGCGGAGAAAGTGCAATGATTGCCGCAAAGCAAGGCGCTTCTTTTGCATTTGCACAGTTCATTAACGGATACGGTGGCCCTGAAGTAATGAAGGCTTACCAAGAACAATTCCAACCTTCCTATTTAGGTGATAAACCAAAATCAATCGTATCTATTTTTGTTATTTGCGGAGAAACAAATGAAGAAGCGGAGAAGATTGCATCAAGCCTTGATTTATCGATTTTACTATTAGAACAAGGAAAACGGACTACTGGTACTCCTTCTATTGAAACTGCTCAAAATTATTCGTATAGTGCTTATGATCTATTCCGCATAAAAGAAAATCGTCAACGTATGATTGTCGGTGATCCGTCTTCTGTGAAAGAAAAAATATTAAACTTAAGCAAAGCGTATAATACTGACGAATTTATGATTGTCACGATTACTCATCAATTTGAACATAAATTAAACTCTTATCGCCTATTGGCAGATGCTTTTAATTTATAATAACGAAAAGGAGATGCATCACATTTGATGCATCTCCTTTTCTTACTACCAATCAATTGTTTTTGCTTCCTATATATTCAATAGCTTCTTTTAATAACTCATCAAAATTATGAGGATAATCATGATTTAAGTTAGGCACAACTTTATACTTATGTTCTATATTTTTATCCTTTAATAACGTTACAAATTGCTGTGTACCTTCAAAACAATCTTCATCTTGATCCCCACATATTATATATCCTTTTATGCTTTTATCATGCAATATTCCAATCATCTCTTCCCATTCTTCCATTTCCGGRAGCCACGGTGCCACAAAAATAAAACCGTTCACTTCTATTTCACCTTGTAACATGGAATGTAACGCTACTCTTGCCCCAGCAGAAAAGCCACCAATAATAATATTCCCAAATGTTTTATTCACTTTAATCTTATTGTAATGTCCTTTTAACTCTTCTCTTCCTCTTTCGATATTATCCCAAACATATCCATCTGAAAATTGAATTTGGGAAGATTGAGGCAATGTTAGCATAAAACCTTGTTCCATTACAGAGTTCCAATATGGTTCTATTATTTGTATATTTTCTTGATCCCCATGCAGTGTTATTAGTAGATTTTCATTTTGTTTGCTGTATTTATATTTCACGTCTGCTTGTTCCGATTTCTTTGCTAATTCTTCTCTTTCTTTACATAATTGAACCATTCTATGAAACTCCTCAAATTTATGTAGTGGTTTTAAATCATCATCGGAAATTAAATACTCACTTCCGTACCAAAATCCATTTTCTATAATTGCTTTCTTCATTAAATGCAACGCTTCTTCTTCAAGTCCTGCTGCACTTGCTAATGCATATTTAAAATTATATATTTGTGCTTCATTACCCATTACATCTTTAGCATTATTCATTATATAAGAATACGCTTCAAAACTTCCTTTATTTGCATAACAATGTAACGTTTCATTTAATAACTTAATATAAGTCATATTATTTTCCATATAGGAATTCCCCCGTAACCTTTTATAATAATTGCTTCTCCAATCTTCCTATCATTCTAGGGTCACGGTATAARTAGTTAAATTCTACAATTCAACTTAACAATACCTGATTCTCAGAATGATATTTAATAGTTAATGTATGTACACGCATAATACACCACTCCTTCCTATCCACTAGTTGTAGTATAAAGTTAAATAAACTGAAAAATCAATATTTTAATAAAAAAGGTCCTAGCTTCACTCCGCATATGAGGCGATCTTCGCTATCTTCAACAATTGGGAACATTTCTTTTTCTGTTACATATTGATCTACGGCCTTTTGTACGATATCAATTTCTTTAACTAGGTTTAAATTTTCTTCTGTATGTTCAAATACTTCAAGCGTTTCCTTCGTTATCAGAAAAAAATTTGTTGGAAATGCAGGTAAATAGGGCTTTAACAAATCATAATTTACTGTGTAATCATCATTTACTAAAACTGTATAAACGATATTAGCATTCGTTTCTAGAAACTTCGCCATCGCTTGTTCTAATTCATCTTTCGTAATTTCCCTATCTTCTTTTCCAGTTCTGAAAAAGCGAAACATTGTATCGCCTCCTTTTTACTATATTATAGCATAAAAGAAAACTGAAAAATTATAAAAAACTCTATTGAAAGAATTTTTCAATAGAGTTTTTCTTTAATCCATTTATGTTTATTTTAAGAATGCACTTAACATCCATACATGTTGTTCTAATGTCGTATGAATTGCTAATAGCATATCAGCCGATGTTTCATCATCAGCTTCATCAGCTACTTCCATACCTTCTTTTAATTCTTGAATAAGTGCAGAAAAATCGTTTACTAAAATTTGCACCATTTCTTCTGCAGACTCTTTGCTTGTCCCTTCGATTACAGTTGAAGTTGCTAAATACTCTTTCATTGTCGCTAACGGTTTTCCTTCTAACGCTAAAATACGCTCTGCTAACTCATCAATGTATGTTCCTGCTTCATTATAAAACTCTTCAAATTTCTCATGTAATGTAAAGAAGTGCGGTCCTGTCACATACCAATGATAATTATGCAGTTTGACATATAATACATTCCAGTTTGCTACCTGCTTGTTTAATACTTCAACAACATTTGTTTTCGTACTCATACAATCCACTCCTCTTATCATGTTACTATCTTTTAATAACCTAACCTCATTTTACCATACATTTCCTATTATTCCGAATAAACAGCTTACATGTAACAAAGTTTTAACACCTTTAATATTTCCCTAATATCATATAATTCATGTATCCTTTCAACCAGTTCATATGTCTAATTGTCCAAGCTCACACATAWGCATAATAGTAAGTYAAGCTCATCATAGAAGAAAGAGGGATAACATGGACAATCAACAATGGCAAGTAGCAAAGAAAGTCGCTGCTACTTATATCGGAACKGTCGTTGGAGCTGGATTTGCTACTGGGCGAGAAATTGTTGAATTTTTCACAGTGAACGGATTGTACGGGACCATTGGCATATGTATAAGTGGATTTTTTTTTATTTGGCTCGGTACAAAGATGATGTTGCTCTCCTCACAAATCGGGGCATTTTCAGCGCAAGATTTCAACAAATATTTATTTGGRGATGTATTTGGAAATGTYRTAAAYACWTTATTATTACTCGTATTATTTGGYGTAACKAGCGTTATGTTATCAGGAGCCGGGGCAGTATTTGAAGAACAACTTCGCCTCCCGAGACAACTTGGTATTTTTATCACAGTCATCGCCTGYCTCATTATTGGGAGCCGGGGATTACAAGGTGTYTTTGAAGTRAATACACTTGTCGTACCTATTATGATGATYTTTATTATCGGACTTGCTATTACAACCTTTATTCATGGTACAACTCCTATTATGGACACCGTTCCTACAGAAAGTTGGAATATGAAATGGATCACTAGTCCTATTACATATGTCGCATTAAATCTTTCTCTCGCCCAAAGTGTTCTCGTCCCATTGGCCGGTGAAGTAAAAGATCGAAAAGCTATTTTATGGGGGGGGATTTTAGGAGGTGCGGGGCTTTGCTTTATTTTATTATGTAGCCATTTAGCAATATTATCAGTTGAACAATTTTATCAATATAACATCCCAATGGCTGAAGTTGTAAGAAGGTTTAATGCAACTTTCCATTTTTTCTTTGTTCTTATCATTTTTGGTGAAGTATTCACAACATTAGTTGGGAATATATTCGGAATGACAAAACAAATGCAATCCATTACCGGATGGAAAAGTAATAACATTATTTACTTCATATTACTAATTAGTTATTGCTTTAGTTTCATCGGATATAGTGAATTACTTCATATTCTATATCCTATTATCGGTTGGGTGAGCATCATTTTACTACCGATTATTGCCTTTAAACAACTTCAAAAAACATGAAAAAACATCCGTGTATACGGATGTTTTTTCATCTTCATTCACAGTCTTCACATACTTCCCAGTACGGCCCCATTTCTACTGCAAGATATGGCTTTAATTGCAAACGAATCATTCGACTTGGCATGCGTTCTAATACGAATTGAATGCCGTCTTCCTCTTCATCCAACTCAACTTTTGAAATAGCAATTCTTTGCATAGTAGTAATAGGGCTTCCATCTTTATATAAAGTGATTTTCACCTCATCATACTCATTAAAATACAATTCAACATTCATTTGCTTTTTTAACATTTCATCAACAATTTCATAATTATCATTTTGTTCCTGGATTATATATTTCCAGCCGCCTCTATCTAATTTTATCGGAGCAGCTTGGAATAATGTCATCAAATCCTCGTATAGCATAAGATAACCCCTCTCTTACTAAAAAACGATGAGTATTTTATATACCCTTTATCTCTATCACTATCCATGTTTATTGTACCATATATCACGAATCTTACTGCATTCATTTGCTTTATAAACTCATACAAAACATATAGTATTTTCAGTTCACTCTCTATTCACTAGTACGTCCTCTTACTGATAACTTATCACTTTCCTTATTTCCTACACACTACTTATAACTCTTAAAAAACCACAAAAAAGAAGAGTAATTTATATCACTCTCCTCATAAGACTTTTCCTGTAGCTRCTAATGCTAACACTATAATTAAACTTGCAAATAATAGTGATACAATTAAACTAAAAATCGGTAATATTTTCTTTTCATTCTTCTTAAATAATAACCTTAAACTAAGAATGATATTTAATGGAACAAATATAAAATAAAAGTATTTAACGATTTGTAATGAGCTATTTGAAAGTGTTTTAAATACAAACACTTCAATTAAAAAAGCAACAAAGAATAAAATGCTTAACCAAAACGAGACATAGCTAAGCCAAGAATGTCTTTTCGTTCCCCAATACACTCCCATACTGATCTCCTTTAAACGTAGTCTATATTATATTAATTATACACCCGCTTAACAAATTCCTCTATTTTTCGACAAACATTACATACATTGAACCTCTAATCCGTTTATCAGCTAAAAGACTGTCTCTAATAGCACGAATGCTATTTTGAGACAGCCCCCCTTTTTATACTTTAAATCTTTCAATTAATACTTGTAACTCTTCCGCCATTTGAGATAGTGTACCAGCTGCAGAACCAATCTCCTCCATGGAAGCTAGCTGCTCCTCAGCTGACGCTGCAACACTTTGTGTACTCGTCGCGTTATTTTGTGCTGTCATTGCAATTTGGCCAACTGAAATAGATACTTCATTTGCACCTTTTGACATTCCATTAGCCGTTTCAACCATCGTTTTAATTTGATCAGCAATTTCATTTGTAGATTGTAAAATCTCAGCAAAATTTTGTTTCGTTTCATTTGCAATAACAAGTCCAGATTGAACTTCTTCATTTACATTATTCATAGATTTTACTGTCTTACTCATATCRTCTTGTATTTCACAAATTAATTTACTAATTTCACTTGATGATACACTAGATTGTTCTGCTAATTTTCGTACTTCATCAGCAACRATTGCAAAGCCTCTTCCATGCTCACCAGCTCTTGCAGCCTCAATTGCTGCATTTAAAGCTAGAAGATTTGTCTGATCTGCAATATTTTGAATRACTTCTAAAATATCACCAATTTGCTTYGATTTRTTATTCAACAACTGAATAACAGCATCTGACTGTGAAACAGATTCCGCAATAGATTGCATTTGATTTACTGTTTTTCCAACTAGCTTTCCACCATCTTCTGCTTTTTCGCGAGTGTGAGCAGAAGCAGTATTAATAGATGATGAGCTATTTGCTACATGCTGAATCCCTTCTGTTACATCAAACAGTAACATAGCACCATTTTCTACGCTTGCTGTTTGCGTCGTTGCACCACTTGATATTTCATCCATTGCTGATGTAATTTGTTCAGTCGCTTCACTCGCTTGTCTCACACTTGCTGTTAACTCTTCAGATGCAGCTGCAACATGCCCTGCTGAAGTATTAATTCTTCCAATTAAYGTWCKTAGTGAATSWGTCATYTCATTAAAACCTTTCGCAAGTTGTCCAATTTCATCATTTGAATGTATTTTAATCGTTTGAGTTAAGTCCCCTTCGCTTATTTCTTTAGAAGTGACAACTAATTGTTTTAAAGGTTTGGTAATAGAAAGTGTCACGAAATAAATAAGCACTCCACCTACAACTAATGAAATAAACATTACAATTAACATATTATAAAATACAGGTTGAGCAGCTTCAACTACTTCATTTGAATACATCGTCCCCGCAATTTTCCAACCTGTTTTTAAATTTGTCGCGAATACCATTTTCTTTTCACTACCACCATAAGTGTATGAAAAAGTGCCATGGTTATCTTCGTATATTTTCTTTCCCCAAGAATCATCTGCCTTGTCACCCGATTTTTCTTGAGGGTGAGCAATTATTTTTTGTTTTCCATCTAAAATGAAAGCATAGCCTTTTTTACCAATATTGATTAACTTTGTTGTTTTTAATAAATTATCTAAACTTAAATCTACCGCAATAACACCACTTTTATCTTCAGTTTGTTTTGCGATTGTTACGACAATATGTCCATTCC
>NZ_JBFTMA010000296.1:0-4872 GCF_056396725.1 Bacillus sp. 05T31 | reverse complement strand
CACCATAATAATGATTAACCTCTCTTGCAAGCTCTCCCATTTCTTCAGTTAAACGAGCCATCATTGCAAGCGGACTAAAATACCCTTCTTTAAATTGACCGATATATGCATCTACTTCTTTCTGCATATCTTTCATCGTTTTTGCTTCCATACTAGTCACCTCTTATTCCTTCCTCTTTCATGTTAGCCAATTCATCGCGATTTGACAAATATTATTCCCTCATATCACTATTTACGACTCTTTTTAGGATAGACTATAATAAAGTGAAACTTCTTTTGCGTGATTTTTACAAAAAATCATCCTGAACCAATCGGGCCCTTACGGCTGGTTCGACCTTTCTTCACTGTTTTACCCTCTACCAGCCGTTAGAGGGTAAAGTGAAACTTCTTTTGCGTGATTTTTGCAAAAGATCAGCCTGAACCAATCGGGTCCCTGCGGCTGGTTCGACCTTTTCTTCTTCGCTTTTCCCTCTACCAGCCGTTGGGACGGGGTAAAGTGAAACTTTCTTTTGCAGTTTTTCCGCACAATATCAGGCTGAACTAATTAAGCTCTTATACCATTCTCTATTTTTACTATCAACTAGAAATAACTTATTATTATGTTCTATCGTTTAAGAGGAGCAATGCAATCATTACATAATTAGGGGGATTTCTAAATGACATCAAATTTGAAGATTCGAAATATCATTTTTATTTTAATCGGTTCCGCTATTTTTTCTTTCGGTATTGTGAATATCAATATTGAAAACCATCTTGCAGAGGGTGGATTTACCGGCATTACGCTATTATTATATTTTAAATTTTCACTTGATCCTTCCTATACAAACTTAATTTTAAACGTCCCTCTATTTTTCATTGGCTGGAAATTACTCGGCCGAACAACATTTTTATACACATTAATCGGTACATTTAGCGTCTCTTTATTCCTTTGGGTGTTTCAGCGCTACGAGGTTCTCAACTTACATTTAAACTTGCAAAACGATATGACACTGGCTGCTTTATTCGCTGGGGCATTTATCGGCATAGGACTTGGAATTATATTCAAATACGGCGGGACTACTGGCGGTGTTGATATTATCGCAAGGCTAGCTCACAAATATGTTGGCTGGAGTATGGGAAAAACGATGTTTATGTTTGATGCGGTCGTTATCATTATCTCTATTCTTACATATTTATCATATCGCGAGGGCATGTATACGTTAGTTGCTGTTTTTATCGGGGCTAAGGTTATTGATTTCATGCAAGAAGGTGCTTATGCAGCAAAAGGAGCAACTATTATTTCTGATAAAAACGATGAAATTGCTTCAAAAATTTTATCCGAAATGGAGCGCGGAGCAACCTTTTTAAAAGCAGTTGGATCCTATACAAAAATAGAACGTAATGTGCTATATTGTGTTGTTGCTAAAAATGAAATCGTAAAATTAAAAAATATCATTATTTCAGTAGATCCACATGCCTTTGTCGCTGTAAGTGATGTACACGATGTTGTTGGTGAAGGATTTACATTAGATGAAAATAAAAAACCGTTACATAATTAAATTCAGCTAGAAAAGCTCTGTAGCTTTTCTAGTTTTTTATTATAAATCTTTTAAGTTTCTCCAAATCCTCATAAATAAGCTCCAACAAACTCCGATTATAGAAAATAGAAGCTGGATGAAAGGTCGGAAAAATATGATATTCTTTTTCTGACCAAATAAATTCTGTACTGCTGCTATCTTTCAATCGCTGCACAGGTTGCTTTAACAATTCTCCATGAACATCCGTAATTTTATTATTTTTACCAACTAAACGCTGTAATGCAATATTACCAAGTGTGACAATAACCGGCTGCTGTATAAATTCCAGTTCATAATCTAGCAAAGGTGCATGGGCAAGTATCTCACCTTGATTCGGTGTTCTATTGTACTTCTTCTGTATTATTTCGCCATTTCGTTCCCTTTTCTCTCTCCATTTATAAGGTCTACTCCGGACCGCACTCGTAATATATACTTCTTCCCTTGTAACGTGAATACGTTCTAAAAATTCCATTAAATGTTTTCCCGCTCTCCCACTAAATGGAATCCCATTATGAATTTCTGTTTCACCGGGTGCTTCTCCAACAAGCATTAATTTCGGGTTTTTAGGGCCCTGTCCACTTAAAAAACCTTCTAATTGGTATGTAGCACTACGCTCCTTCACTTGTTTAACTAAATAATATGGATATTCTATGTCCGTCACCTTCTTTCATCATTCCATACTTATCTTTATTTTAACTAGTTCTATACCCCATATTCTCTCTATTATTTCCATTTGTAACATATTATAAGATTCAATCCACAAAACAAAAAAAGACTATCAAAATTGATAGTCTTTAATCATCGCTACGCTGCATACCAGTATAAATTAATACGAGACGTAATAATTCAAATACTGCTACAGCAGCTGCTGCTACATATGTTAATGCTGCCGCATTTAATACTTTACGAGCTTGACCGTACTCATCTGTTGATACGATACCAAGTGCTTCAATTTGTTGCATTGCGCGTTTTGATGCATCAAACTCAACTGGTAATGTAACAAGTTGGAAAATAACACCTGCTGCCATTAAAATAATTCCTAGTAACAACAAACCAGACATTTGTGCAAATACACCAATTAGGACAAAAACCCATGACATGTTTGAACCAAAATTAGCAACTGGCACTAACGAATGGCGTACACGCATAAAGTTATAATCTTTCGCATCTTGAATTGCGTGTCCTACTTCATGTGCTGCTACAGCTGTACCAGCAACTGAATGACCATAATAGTTATCTGTCGATAATCTAACCGTCTTTACACGCGGGTCATAATGATCTGACAAATGACCTGGCGTTTCTTCTACGGCTACATTGTACAATCCATTTTCATCTAAAATTTTTCGAGCCACTTCCGCTCCTGTCATACCTGATGTTGAATAAACTTGTGAATACTTGCTATAGGCACTACGTACTTTTGACTGTGCATACAACGGTATGATCAAAATGATCGCGAAGTAAATTAAATAAAACATCATAAACCTCCATTGAAGTTTTAATTATAGTACTTCTCATTCTATTTTTTTCTTCCACCGTTGTCAATAAATAAACCTTACAATCCGTATCTTTATTTATGCGTATTATCTATCTTTAGAATGCAAGTTGCTTCTCCGCTTCTCTCTCTCCCCTTTATACTTTCTCCATCCAACATACGTTAAAGTGAACAAAATAAGTCCTCCAGTAATTGTCATAAACCAAATGAGAGAGGGAGCAATCTCATCTTTTTTTACTGTATGAAATATTTTTTGCAAATCACCTTTAATAATCCCTAGTTGCATTTGTCCACCTTTCGTTTTTAACATAACGTTACGAAATTCATCCAAATAAGATAAATGTGCATTTACACGCTGCGCTTCGTTTTCTGGCAGAGCAATCATTAAACTAGGATAAATAATATTAAATTCATTTAAAAATGTATTTAGCGTCTGCTGGAACTGTCCATCATCGTCTTTTTCCATCGCCTTTTCTACTTGAGAAAAAGCATTCATTATCTTTCTTTCTCTTTCCATCCAAAGTGGCTGATATTTAGATACTTGTGCATCAACAGCAAGTTGTAACGCTAACATATTATCCACTTTAACTTGCCTATCTGAATCTTCCGCGAGAGATTGTTTCGCCTTATCGTATGCTAAAGAAACGACTCTAATTTGTCCCGGAGTTACTTTTGAATTATTTTCATTCTCCTTTGATAGAAATTGCTCTGAGAAATGGTACAGTACTTGTATTGCCTTTTCATCTTCTTTTTTCTTCACTAACTGCAAAGAGTCATCTAGCAATCCAGTTAGTTCACTCCACTCTTCAGCATATATACGTACTGGAAACATTATAATTAGAAATGCTATCAGTCCAATTAATGTTCTCTTCATCCCGGTCCCCCCTATAACTACTAGTACAAAATATGTGGAATTGGACAAGAATAGAACAGAACAAAACCAAAAAATATATTATCTCTATGAAAACAAAAAAATTCTCTTTAAACAGAGAATTTTTTCTTTGAAACCCTTTTCTTTTTCACTAAATATTTATACACACCGTAACAAAGCATGCTACCACCTAAAATCAATAATAAAATAATACATGCAGCATGCATAAAGAATTCTTCCGGTAACATTAAAATAACCGGATCTGTTTCAATATCAAACATCCAATAATCATTGCTAAATAAAAGCTTATGAAATAATACGAAACTCTTTTCAAAATTAATAGCAATTGGTAACGTAAGAGCTATTGGAAAAATAATTGTAAGAATCGCTCCGTGAAGTAAAAACTTTTCTTTTTTCTTTTTTAATAAATACGCTCCTCCTAATACAGCAATTACAATCGTTCCATACATTATATATTGAATCTTTACTAAAATATTTTTAACATCTACAAAATGAATGCGTCCATTTGTGGACATATCTAATGTCGGCAATTGTAATGCACCTTCATAAAACGGCGATAAATATGTAATAAGCACATCATAGTTTCTCTTAATTTCATCTTTCGTCATATCCGCTAAATCTGGAATATTTAAAAAATCAATTTCAAAATAATACAACCATTTTCCATATACAACTACCGTTGTCGCGAGAGCGAAAACAGAAAATGCTATGCTATAGGAAACTACTAAAGTGATCAATCTATCCAATATGTTTATACCGCTCTTATTTTTCTTCATTTTCTCCCCCTAAATGTCCTCACCATCATAAAGAAAACTGTTTTCGGTTCTCACGTAAGCAATAATAATATGTAATACACAGTACAGCAATACTTAACCAAAACGTAAAATAACCAATTTTCTCTACAAATAAATGCATAATCCCATATCTCGGCA
>NZ_JBFTMA010000295.1:0-4898 GCF_056396725.1 Bacillus sp. 05T31 | reverse complement strand
ATCCATTCGCTCGACTTGCATGTATTAGGCACGCCGCCAGCGTTCATCCTGAGCCAGGATCAAACTCTCCAATAAAGTTAGTTTGTCTAGCATCTAAAAATAAAAATTGACGTTCACGTTGTTTGTTTCGTTCAGTTTTCAAAGAACTTATCTGCCGCTTCAGAAGCGACTTCATCATATTAACATCTTCATTTTTCGATGTCAACTATGTTTTTCAATTTCTTTTTTGTCGTTTTCTGCGTTTCTGCATCAGCGACGTTTATTAATATATCATGTGGAAAAATGAAATGCAACACCTTTTGAAAACTTTTTTAAAACCAACTACACTTCTTTTTTAATATCATATACTTAAACGAAACATCTCTTTCATTTCTAAGTAATTCCTACATATATTCTATAGAAAGTCACTCTGTCAAAAAACGTTTCTTTCTATATAAAGTGAAACTTTAATCAGTGTGGGGTGTTCATCCCCCACTGATTATTAGCCTTCACCAATCGGGCATTTACGGGCAGTCGTCCCCCACCTAACTTTCTCGCATTCGGCGGATTTTGAGGCGGGGCTTACTGCCCGCAAATAGTGGGATAAACGTTTTATTCATATACCATATCATACAAGGAGGAATATACATGGACTACACCGACTTATTAATAAAACTAGGTCTCTCGGCTATTTTAGGATTCGCTATCGGTTTAGAGCGCGAATTAAAACGTAAACCACTCGGCTTAAAAACGTGTTTAGTTATTTCTATTATTAGTTGCCTCCTAACCATTGTTTCTATTAAAGCAGCTTACAACTTACCACATACCGATCATATGAATATGGATCCACTTCGACTTGCCGCTCAAATTGTATCAGGAATTGGTTTTTTAGGTGCCGGTGTAATTTTACGCAGAGGAAACGATAGTATTGCGGGGTTAACGACCGCCGCTATGATTTGGGGTGCTTCTGGCATCGGCATTGCCGTTGGAGCTGGTTTCTATATCGAGGCTATTTTCGGAATGTGTTTCCTTATGATTAGTGTAGAACTTATACCATTAGCGATGAAATACGTCGGTCCTAGATCATTTCGCCAACGTGATATCGCAGTGAAACTCGTTGTACGAAATATGGACAATATCCCGACCGTAATTGAAGAAATAAAAGAAATGGATATAAAAGTTAAGAACATGAAGCTCAAAACATTGGAAAATGGTTCGCACTATTTACATTTAAAATTGTCTATCGATCAAAAAAGACATACTGCTGATGTTTATTATGCTCTTCAGCATCTTGAAAGTGTTCAACAAACTGAAGTTGAAAGTATGTATTAATTATGAAATGAACTCTCTTTTTAATTAGAGAGTTTTTCTTTTTTCTATAATGGTAACAATGAATGTAGTCCTGAAAAGTAAGGAGGAATAGGAACTTGAAATCCCGTCCGAATTTAGTAGATACATTTCGTGATTCCATTATTTTTCGTTTAATTTGCTTTATTATTGTACTTACTGCCTTCTCCGGCTTTCTTATACATATATTAGAGCCATCTCACTTCACCACATGGTTCGACGGGGTTTGGTGGTCAATCGTTACCATTTTCACCGTTGGATACGGCGATTTCGCCCCCCATACAACGATAGGAAAACTTATTGGTATATGTATTATTTTATTAGGAACGGGATTTTGTTCTTATTATATGGTTCTATTCGCTACCGACATGATTAATAAACAATATATGAGAATTAAAGGTGAAGCAGCTGCTACCTCTAATGGTCATATGATTATTGTTGGCTGGAATGAGCGTGCAAAACATGTTGTAAAACAAATGCACATATTACAACCGAACCTTGATATCGTTTTAATTGATGAAACACTTTCTTTACTTCCAAAGCCATTTCATCATTTAGAATTTATAAAAGGTTGTCCGCATCACGATCAAACTTTATTAAAAGCTAACATTACAACAGCTCACACTATATTAATAACAGCGGATAAAGAGAAGAACGAAAGCTTAGCAGATACACAGTCCATTTTAAATATTTTAACTGCAAAAGGACTTAATCCAAACATTCACTGCATCGCTGAACTTCTTACTTCTGAACAAATCCAAAATGCAACGAGAGCTGGCGTATCAGAAATTATAGAAGGAAATAAATTAACGAGCTATGTATTTACCGCTTCTCTTTTATTCCCTTCCATTTCAGGTGTACTATTCTCACTTTACGATGAAATCTCTGATAACAAATTACAACTGATGGAGATTCCCCCGTCCTGCACCGGACAATCCTTTGCAAATTGTAGCTATACTCTTTTAAAGCAAAACATTCTCTTACTAGGTGTAAAGCGCGACGAACAATATATGATCAATCCAGTTCATTCTTTCATTCTCATCGAAAGCGACATACTCATCGTTATTCACCATTAAAAAAATGATTTTCTAGTTCTTGTACCAATACTTTACCAATATTGACATACTTTCTTTTCACATCTCCATCTGGATCTTGCGGCTCCGCAAATTGATCCAATCCACTCGTTCCAGCTGTTAAAGCATTAACATTATCATCTAGTTCGTCTTGATATACATGCGAAAGAATATACGGTGTTTCAAGACGGACTATTACACCAGGCACATCTAGTTCCCCATCCACCGCTGTAAATGGTACGCGTAAAAATTGATACCCTTCTTCTTCGTCTATTTTATAATCAAAGCATCCTTTATCATAATCCCAATTGCCGCCAATACTATATCCAAGTGGTTTCATAACCTCTTCTAACTTATATAACGCATATGTACATCCTTCTAATTTTGATTGAATCGGAATCAAGCCCATCCCTCCTAGACTTTTCCTTTAGCATACCCATTCTAGTTTGAATATACCGATGTACCTTTCAATAAAATAAWAAAAAGCGACCGGAGACCCGATCGCTTTTCATTATTTTAAACGCTCTTCTAATTCTGCTTTTAATTCTTCAAATCCTGGTTTACCAAGTAAAGCAAACATGTTTTTCTTGTATGCTTCTACTCCTGGTTGGTCAAATGGATTTACGCCTAATAGGTAGCCGCTCATCGCACATGCTTTTTCGAAGAAGTATACAAGGTAACCGAATGTGTACTCATTTAATTCAGGGATGTTTACGATTAAGTTTGGTACTCCGCCATCGCTATGTGCAAGTAATGTACCTTCGTATGCTTTTGTGTTTACGAAGTCTATCGTTTCACCAGCAAGGTAGTTTAATCCATCTAAATCGTTGTCGTCTAATTCGATTTTTAGTTCGTGTGTAGATTTACCTACTTTAAGAACTGTTTCGAATAGGTCACGACGACCTTCTTGAATGTATTGACCTAATGAGTGTAAGTCAGTTGAGAAGTTTGCTGAGGATGGGAAAATACCTTTTTGATCTTTTCCTTCACTTTCACCAAATAACTGTTTCCACCACTCAGAGAAGTAGTGAAGTGCTGGCTCATAGTTAACAAGCATTTCAATTGTTTTCCCTTTATTATATAGAGCATTACGAACTACTGCGTATTGGTAAGCTGGGTTTTCTTCAAGTTCTGATTTCGCGAAATCATTATGACCAGCAGCTGCACCTTTCATCATCTCTTCAATGTTTAGGCCACTTACAGCGATTGGCAATAAACCTACTGGTGTTAATACAGAGAAACGACCGCCAACATCATCTGGAATAACGAACGTTTCGTAGCCTTCATTATCAGATAATGTTTTTAAAGCACCGCGCGCTTTATCTGTAGTCGCATAAATACGTTTGCGTGCTTCTTCTTTTCCATACTTTTCTTCTAATAATTTACGGAAAATACGGAATGCGATTGCAGGCTCTGTTGTTGTACCTGATTTGGAAATAACGTTAATAGAAAAGTCTTTACCTTCTAGTACGTCCATTAAATCTTTCATGTAAGTGGAGCTAATGTTTTGTCCAACAAATAGCACTTGTGGAGTTTTACGTTGTTCTTTAGAAAGCGTGTTATAGAAAGAATGGTTTAACATTTCAATTGCTGCGCGTGCTCCTAGGTAAGAACCACCAATACCTACAACAAGTAAAATGTCAGAGTCATTTTTAATTTTTTCTGCGCATTTTTGAATGCGAGCGAATTCTTCTTTGTCATATTGAAGCGGAAGCTCTACCCACCCAAGGAAATCGTTCCCAGCTCCAGTTTTTTCGTGGATTGCATGATGTGTTACTTTTACTGCATCACGTAAATAAGTTAGTTCATTTTCACCGATGAAGGATAACGCTTTAGAATAGTCGAACGTTACATGTGTACTCATCTTTTTCCCTCCAATTATGTATATGTATTTCTGTATTCACTTTAGCGAAACTAAAGTTGTAAATCAAGCGATTCAACAATTGTAAACGTAACCATTATTTATTTTTTAGAAAAAGTTCATTTTTTGCATAAAAATTCGAATTTTTCGGTATAGATGTATATACATCGTTTTTCGTACATTTTTCATGTATAAAAACAACAAAACTATACCATTCTATAAAGGAGTTAAATTTTCTTATTAACTCCTTGCTTGCTCACGCTTCACATTAAGGGGGGGACTTTTCATGAGTACCTTGCAACGTATCGCATTAGTCTTCACTGTAATCGGCGCTGTTAACTGGGGACTGATCGGGTTCTTCCAGTTTGACTTAGTAGCGGCTATTTTCGGGGGACAGAACTCAGCTCTTGCACGTATTATTTACGGCATCGTTGGTATTTCTGGGCTTATCAATCTCGGCTTACTATTTAAACCATCCGAGAATCTTGGTACTCACCCAGAAACACATGAAATTCAATAGTCAGTATGTCTTTTTCGCCTCCGACATACGAATATGATTGCATGCAATCATATTTGCAAATATATATATCATAAGTCACAGTAAAAGAGGAACGCTCATATGCGTTCCTCTTTTACTT
>NZ_JBFTMA010000294.1:0-4933 GCF_056396725.1 Bacillus sp. 05T31 | reverse complement strand
ATCCGATAGGGGCGAAAGAATCGCGGTACCACCCTATTTGTAAGTGGAAATATACTTACATCTCAACTAATGATAACGGAAAAACTCCGTCTTTTCCTTCATGCATAAAAGCACTACGAAAAAGAAGCTCCAGAATTGTAATTCGTACTTATATATGTGCTGATTCACACTCACCATCAGCTCTCTGTAACAGGGATATAAGATACTACTGCGATTCTTTCAACGCGTAATATATGAATTTATTTAAAAGGGAAAGGCGCAAAAAAGCCCCTATCGGAAAATCCGATAGGGACGATAAAAATCGCGGTACCACCCTATTTGTAAACAATTAATTGTTTACCACTTACTTTAAGATAACGGAAAGATCCGTCTTTCTCTTCATGCATAAAAAGCATTACGGGAAAGAAGCTCCAGAATTGTAATTCACGCTTGTATATGTACTGATTCRCACCAACCATCAGTTCTCTGAGACAGGGATATAAGTCGCTACTAGTATTCCTTCAAAGCCGATATATAATTYGTTCAACTAAACTATGTTTTGTATTATAAAACTATTTTTGGGAAGTTGTCAACCATATTTTATTATAAAATATATTTGGTTCCTATTTCACTTCTAAATCAACATTTAAATTAGATGTATTTCCAGCTGCATCGGTTGCTATAATGTGGATTGTATTTTTCCCTTGTTGTAATTGATTGCGATCGAAATAAATTTCAAAGTTTTTCTCCCAATGGTTCAAGAAGGCATTTTCCCATACGCCATTTCCATTAATTTCATATTGTATCGTTACTGGATGTCCTGGAGCAACCCATCCGGATTCTGTCATCCAATCTAAAAGTATATCATCTACTTTCCCTCTAATTACAAGGTTTTCTTGATCTACTTCAGGTGATAATTTCGGTGCAGTGCGGTCGACGAACACAGCTCCCGTTTGCTTTGTTTCTCCTCCAGAATTAGAAGCGACAGCTTCAATTTGGTATAAGCCGTCAGGTAGAGGGGATCCATCAGTTTTCGTGCCATTCCATTTGAAAGATTTATAACCTGGTGTTTCATTTTTACTTTGATAAACCATTCCTTGATATGTTACTCGGTCTTTCGTAATCAAATTAGCATGAAACGTTACATCCTCAACTGGTGTAACTAAATAGTAATTGATCAGGTTGTCATCTAGTATTCGGTCATTATTTGGACTAAAAGTAGAATTAACAATTTCAAGGCCATCAATACGTTTGTATTCTTTCGGATCGATGCTAAATGTAAATGGAATACGCATTTCTTCAGTCTTCCCTTGCTCTTTTACGTATAGATTTCCCGTATATACACCTTGTGGTAAGGAGCTATCTACAGTAATAGTAAAAGGCTTTTCGATATTACTATTAGGTTTAATGCTAATAGAAGTAGGGAAAGAAGTCTGGACTTTTATTTTTGTATCTAGTAATTCAATGCGAGTTGAAAAGTTTTTCTTTTTGTTAGAAAGATTTTGTAACGTAATATTTTGTGTTAGCTTCACTTTGCCGCTATTAGGTTTAATAAGACCGAAACTTACATTRTTWGGTTTCACTAATGCATCTGYTTKKGCTGCTTTTGGAATGTTAATTAAACCRGATCCTTGTGYCATRACAGGATATGTATTTTCATTGACATCCTTTAATGTTTTTGCAGTGTTGGCAAAAGCTGCTTTCAATTGTTCTGTTGTCCAATCAGGGTGCATTTGACGCAGCAGGGCAACGGCTCCCGCTACTTGTGGTGCAGCCATACTTGTTCCGTTGTGAGATTCATAGCCACCTCTCGGTACTGTACTTGTAATTTGTACCCCAGGTGCAACAACGTCAGGYTTTATAAGCCAACTWCCTTGTGATGGTCCTCTTGAACTAAAGTTACCRATAAGTTCTGTTTGSTTTGGTTGTCCAATTTTTATATTTTTCTTWCGYTTTGTAATTAAAKTYTTYAAYTCTTCRCCATTTGYATTTGATAGYTGCATAACYGGAACAGCTAAAACGGAACGTTCGAAATATTCAGGCATAATATCGATTGTTTTGTCATTAGAAATTAATAATACACCGAGAGCGCCAGCTTGCTTCGCTTGTTCAGCTTTTACTAATGGACTAGAAGTTCCTTGTAGGATAAGGACGAATTTTCCTTTCACATCTTGTTTCGCATAATCACTTGGAGAACCATAGCCAACATATACAAGCGGAGCATCGTTTCCTACTTGGAAATCTGCTTTTGATAACGGTAATCCTTGGTAAGGTTTATTGGAACCAGCTACTTGGAATGTTGGAAATGGAATAGAAACTGTAGATGCTCCAACAGAGATGACACTACTTGCGTTACCAGGAGCGTCAACAGACCAAGGTTTTGGTCCATCATTTCCATTTGAGACGACCGCAGTAACACCAAGTTTTGCTGCACGTTCTAACGTCATTGTTACAGGTTGATCAGGTACATTCAAATCTTGACCAAGAGATAGRTTTAAAACATCGGCACCATCTTGAATAGCKCGCTCAATACCTTGAATAATATCATCGGTCGTACCRGTACCACCATCATTCATGACACGGTAAGCGAGTATAGAAGCATTCGGAGCAATCCCCTTTATTTTTCCGTTACCAGCAATAATTCCAGCAACATGGGTACCGTGGACATTTCCATCCATCGGATCATTATCTTCATCGACTGTATCATAGCCACCGATATAATTTGCTTGTAAATCAGGATGGGTATAGTCGACACCTGAATCGATAATAGCGACTTTCATCCCTTTYCCATCAAGGGGTTTRCCAGTYGGATCTTTTAAATTCCAAGCTTCAGGTGCACCAACTGTAGGGCCTCCAACGTTTGGTGTTTCTTGATCTGCTAGGCTTTTTGACGTTTCATGTAATTTATATGTTAAGTTCGGATAAATTGCTTTTACTTCAGGTAAAGAAGCTAGAGCGGCAATTTGATCCCCTGGGATAGAAATAGAAAATCCAGAAAATAACGTACTATACGTTTCTTTTATCGTTGCTTTCGGTGCTTTTTCTTTTATTTTCTTTGTTGTATCCTCTTGTGCTTTTTTTAGTTGTGCATGGTATGATTGCACATTGCTATTTTGTAGGTCCGGAGCATGTTGAATGTTACTTTGTGAAGCGAGTGGAGCATGTTGCAATTCTACAATGACTGAAATTTCTTTTGATGTTTTTGTTTCAACATTTTGCGCGATTTTGTTTTCTCCCCATTGTTCAATATTTGCTTTTAACTGTGGGCTAAATTGCTTCTCTTTTTGCAGTGATTCAGCATGGGCGCTTAATGCTCCAAAGCTCGAAAAGACGAGCGCCATACTTAATAGTGTTGATGTAGTTTTCTTCATTGAAACTCCCCCTAATAAAAAGTGCCAATTTTCCGAAAATAAATATTGCATTTTTATCTTTAATTATAGGAACGGATGTTGGCTAAACTATACATTCGACATAATTCATACCAAACCTCTTTGAATTGAAAATTTCTTGGGGGATTTTTTGGAATTATGTCGAATGGATAATATTTGCATATAGTAAGCGGAATATGAGGAATGCTAAAGGGGGAAATGGGGGTGCTATATGAAAAGGTTTATAGTAAGTGGAATCGTGATTTTGTTCCTTTTTTTCTGTTCAAGTTCTATTACTAGCGCAGAAAACAATGGAGTAAAAGTTGCCTTTATTCGTAATCATAATCTATGGATTAAAGTCGGTGAAAAAGAAAAACAAATTACAAAAGGAGAGTACATAACAGGGCCGAAATGGTCACACAATGGAGAATGGCTTGCATATGCAAAAGGAAAGAAGCGAAATCACTTTGAACTGTATCGGCTGAAAGATGGAAAGAAAGTTACACCATCTCAATCAGAAGCATCGAATTATCAATGGTCACCAACAGAGAATATAATTGCATTTGTATTTGCACGCACATTAAATACATTTGATGCTGAAAAAAAGAAAGTAGATTTTGAAAACGTAGCTAATGGTGTCGGTGACTATGCATGGTATCCTGATGGTAAGAAGTTTCTTGTATCATCAGAAGCGTACTTGCTTCCAACAGGATGGACAGGTGCTCAGTTATATGAAATACAAAAGGATGCAAATATGAATCCTCATAAGATGAAACATTTATATGCACTACCGAATGAGCATGATGATTTTTTAGCATTAGTTGGAAGTGGATTTAAGTGGTCGCCAGATCAAAAATGGATTTCGTTTTTGGCAGTACCAACAGCTTCTTTGTCAGCTGATAGTAATACCCTTTGTTTAATTCGATCAGACGCCAGTCGTTTTGAAACAGTAGATCAAATGTTATTAAACACACAATGGTTCAAATGGGCGCCATCAAAAAATATGTTAGCCTATATTGAAGGAAGCGGGAGAGTTGCTTTAGAGAATAAGCATTTAAAAATAAAAGAATTGCCGGCTCTCCAGCAAAATACATTTACTCCAAAAGGCTATGTTGATTGGGATTTCACATGGAAGAACGAGAATGTAATTATCGTTTCAAGGGCAAAGGAAGCAGAGCTATCGGTCCCTCTAGAAAAAAGACCACTACCATCTTTATATGAAATAAATAGTACAACAGATGAACAACATCAAATTACAAAGCCATCCAATAGCCAAGGCGATTATAGCCCTATTTTTAGTAAGAAAAGCAACCAATTAATGTGGCTCCGTTCAAATCGTAAGAAAGCTGATGTATGGCTTGCTCATAACGATGGAAAACATGAGAAGAAGTGGATTGAAAATATAGATGTACCAGAGTGGTATTATGAGAAATGGAATTGGGAAGATGTCGTTTCGGTTAAAGACGAGTAAAAAAACCTGCCTGAAATATAATTTTCAGGTAGGTTTTTCAATGTTATTTATGTGTTTTATTTGGCTTTTTTTTCGCAGGGTTTCCGTTCCCTTGGCGCTTTCTATTTTGTTCATC
>NZ_JBFTMA010000293.1:0-4955 GCF_056396725.1 Bacillus sp. 05T31 | reverse complement strand
AAATAAAGAGGCTTTATTTTTGTCAGTCGAAATACCCGGACCACCGATGAAAGAAAGAAAAGAAATTACTTTACCAAATATGAATGAACCTTTAAATGTGAAAAAAGTTAATACTTCTTCATTAAGTAAAATACTAAGAGGTAATGTGTATGTAATCTCTAAAAATCAATATGATTCATTACAAGATGGATTTAAAGAAGAAAAAGATTATATGTATAAAACACAATCCGCGAAAGATGAAATTGAGGTTGGTAAAGAGCTTACGAATCAGATTAAGCCTTATCAAGAACATTCAACGTTTAGTGCAGAAGAGTACGATCAAAATCAAAGTCTACAAATCGCAGGACCCATTTTATTTGTAGGTTTCTTTATTGGTATTRTATTTTTCGTTTGTGCAGGAAGCTTCCTTTACTTCCGTTTATTTTCAGATTTGGAGGACGATACTCGTTTATTTGAAATGATTCGAAAAGTTGGATTGACGAGAGGGGAATTATCGAAAGTAGTCACAATCCGCTTAGCGCTTTTATTCTTCGTTCCAGTTGGAGTTGCAACATTACACGGGGCAGTAGCATTAACTGCGTTAGGACAAATGTTTGAGTACTCACTGTTTAAAGAAAATACAATTGTATTAAGTATTTTCGTAGGTATTCAAGTTGTATACTTCTTAATTATACGATCGCGTTATTTAAAACAATTGAAAGAAAGATTGAATATTCGTTAAATGTGTTTTTTTAACTTTTGTACTATATTTTCTAAAAAGAGTAAGGCATTACCAAATATATAGTGATAAAATGAAAATAGCGAGGTGAAAAAAATAATAGAGAGTAAGGGGGGAGTAACATGAAAGCAACAGGAATTATTCGAAAAGTAGATGAATTGGGACGGATAGTTATTCCTAAAGAATTACGGGATGTATTAGGAATACAAATCAAATCACCACTTGAAATTTTTGTAGAAGAAGACAAAGTCATTTTACAAAAATATCAACCATACAATGCTTGTCAAATAACAGGTGATGTTTCAAATCAAAATATTTCATTAGCAAATGGAAACATTACTGTTAGTATAGAAGGCGCAAAACATGTAATAAAAGAAATTGAGCAGTTTTTGAACAAGAGTAAGATTTAGTCTTAATTTATCCCGCTATTTGTGGGCAGTAAAACTCCCACCTCAAAAYTCGGCTGAAGCAAAGAAGKTAGGTGGGAGATCAACTGCCCSTAAACGCCMGATTGGTGARGGCTAATAATCAGTGGGGGATGAACACCCTCCCACTGATTATAGTTTCACTTTATATTATTCTTTTGAAAAACTGAAAAAGAAAAGGACCATAATGGGTCCTTTTCTTTTGTTTATTGAGAAAYATTTGAGARGAAGGGAAATGGAACGAATAAAACGAATGTTAAATTTAAACGTATTCAATAGTGGTCTAAAATGAAAATAATACATTTTCAGGAGGGATTACGATGAACAGTAGTACAGCGAATAAACAAAAAGGTATACAATTGATTCCTTTTACAGTAGATAAGGTGATTGAACAAGTAAATGAAATTCCACCAGGTGTACAACTCATTCATGCTCCGCAAGTATGGGAAAAGAGCGCGAAAGGGAAAGACATTGTCGTTGCCGTATTAGATACAGGTTGTGATATAAATCATRTAGATTTAAARGATCGTATTATYGGYGGRAGAAATTTCACAAAAGATTATGAAGGAAATCCCAATATTTATCTTGATAATAATGGGCATGGTACTCATGTAGCGGGGACAATTGYAGCGACTGAAAATGGWGTKGGTGTWYTAGGRGTCGCACCACTTKCTAAAATGTTAGTKTTAAARGTWTTAGCKGGAGATGGTTCTGGAAGTTAYGAGCAAATTATTGAGGCCATTCATTATGCWGTAAATTGGAGAGGGCCTAATAAAGAAAGAGTTAGAGTCATTTCAATGTCACTTGGTGGTCCACAAGATGTACCAGAGTTACATGAAGCTATTCAAAATGCGGTAAAACAAGACGTACTTGTCGTGTGCGCTGCAGGAAATGATGGAGATTGTAACGATGATACTGAAGAATTAGATTTTCCAGGTGCTTATTCTGAAGTAATTGAAGTAGGTGCTGTTAATTTAGAGCAGAAAATTTCATGCTTTAGTAATTCAAATCAAGAAATTGATTTAGTAGCGCCGGGTGATGAAATACTGTCTACGTATCCAGAGGGGAAATATGCGGTATTAAGTGGTACTTCAATGGCGACGCCGCATGTCGCTGGGGCGCTAGCACTTCTCATAAAGCAGTGTGAGAGAGAGTATGGTAGAAAATTATCAGAGCCGGAAATATATGCGCAACTTATAAAAAGGACTGTACCTTTAGGGTATGAACGTACATCTGAAGGAAATGGATTAATAGATTTATTAAAAGAATAGTAATTACTAAAAAACATCTCATATTTATATGAGATGTTTTTTAGTATAGTTCTGTCACGTTTAATACGACATTTAATAATCCAAGGGTCTTCTTCACGAAATGTTTTGACACAGATACTTCTATTCTTTCAGAAGTAGAAGCTATGCATAGGATTAAAAAAGAAGAGATTGATTTACGGGACTAGTCTGTCCCAAATTAGAAAGAATTCATCCATCAATTATTACGTATACGTTGTTCAGTAGTGATATCGAAAAAGTGCGCTTTAGTTAAACTAAAAGCTAATGGAAGTTTATCGGTAGCTTTAATTTCGGAACGAGCGTTGATTCGCGCAACAAAGTTTTGACTCGAAAGTTTTCCATGAATCATTGTTTCAGCACCTAATAGTTCAGCAACTTCTACTGTAATTTCGACTGTGGTTTCAGGAGAAGATTGAAGAACGATTGGTTCATCATGAATGTCTTCAGGACGAATGCCGAGTATGATTTTTTGTCCATTATACCCTTTTTGCTTTAATGTTTTTAGTTGTCCATCTGGTACTTTGAAGCGAATATTTTCCATGTAAAAATAGTTATCTTGTAGTGCCCCAGTAAAGAAATTCATAGCTGGAGAACCAATGAATCCGCCAACAAATACGTTTTCCGGAGTATCATATACTTCTTTTGGAGTACCGACTTGCTGGATGAGCCCATCTTTCATAACAACAAGCCGTGATGCCATTGTCATTGCTTCTGTTTGATCGTGTGTCACATATATAGTGGTCGTATTTAAACGGCGATGAAGTTTAGAGATTTCTGAACGCATACTTACACGTAATTTTGCGTCTAAATTGGATAGGGGCTCGTCCATTAAAAATACTTTTGCATCACGGACGATAGCTCTTCCTAGTGCAACCCGTTGGCGTTGTCCACCTGATAATGCCTTTGGTTTTCGTTCTAAGTAATCTTCAAGCCCTAAGGTTTTCGCCGCCTCTGTTACTCGGCGATTAATTTCATCTTTTGGAAGTTTGCGTAGTTTCAAGCCAAACGCGATATTATCATAAACAGACATATGTGGGTATAGTGCGTAATTTTGAAATACCATCGCAATGTTGCGATCTTTTGGAGCGACATCATTCATACGCTCTCCATCAATATAAAATGAACCATTTGAAATGTCTTCTAGACCCGCAATCATACGTAGAGTTGTTGATTTTCCACATCCAGAAGGACCGACAAATACGATAAACTCTTTATCTTCAATATGTAAATTAAAATCAGAAACAGCAGTCGTTTTATTATCATAAACTTTAAAAATATGATCTAATACAAGTTCTGCCATGATTACTCACTCCTTTTTAAATTAATTGAATTATAAGATTATTTAAAGCGTAGGTAAATTGGCAGGGTGCACAAAATAATAAGAGATTTTTATGCAAGTTTACGAAATATCCAAAGAAAGAAATGCCATATAAACTGCTACTGCACCTTCAAAAGTTTTTATATTAATTCCTGTCTTTTCAATAAATTTATCAATTCGATATTGTAAAGTATTACGATGTAAATATAATTGTTTAGCTGCAAGTGATACATTTAAATTGCATTGGAAGAATACTTTAACACTATCTAGTAGTTCCTTGTTATTAGAAATGTGTGCTAATAATTGATTCGTGTATTTTTCTCTTTCTTCTTTCGGTAATGAGATCATTAATTGATAAGGGAGTAGTTGTTCAATGTGTATAATTTTTTGCGATAAATAGGGAGAAAGTAGAGAAAATAAATTTCGCTCCCATTGATATAGTCGAGCAATTTCATTTGTTTGAGTATACTGTCTTCCCATAAAAAAGGATAGGGATATAAAAAAATCTGTTTCTAGTGTATCAAGGGCTGCTTGCAATACAGACTCCGGTACATTTTCTTCTAAGATGAGGACGCCAGTTTGCGAAGTTTCCCATATTGTTGTAGTGGTGACAGGAAACATAGACTGTAAAGCGTATTGAAAGTCTTCTCTTTCTACTATAGGTCGGGTTGTGAAGAAGTGTAAAAAACGAACCAATACTATAGGGATGTTCTTATTTTTATATAATACTTCATGCCACGATTTTTCTTTTTCTGTCTCATAAAATGTATCAGTATGAATGGGCGTTAAGATGGATGAAAGCAATTGATGCTCCCTTTGATGTAATCGGATTTTTCGAATCCCGACTTTGCTTCCTTCAACTAAAAACCAGCTATAATCTTCAGACAACACAGTTTCATTGATTTTGATATCCTCACCATAGTATGTTTTTAATTGTTGAATCATAGGAACACTCTCCTTTCTAAAATAATAGTATCAATATATTAAAGAAGTATAGATTCATTGCGATTATCTTTAAAATTTCGCGCTAGAATCTGGTTTGTTTTTGCTAGAATTGATAGTGTTTCTGTATTGTGAAGGAGATAGATTCGTTTCTCGTTTAAATGATTGTGCAAAGAATGATTGGGAAGAAAAACCGGTAATGGTTGAAATATTAGAAATCGAATAGTTGGTAGTTTCTAATAATATTTTGCTTTCTCTAATAC
>NZ_JBFTMA010000292.1:0-4975 GCF_056396725.1 Bacillus sp. 05T31 | reverse complement strand
GTTTTGTAAAAATACATCCAGTATATTCCTCAAAAAAATGCTAAAATCATTGATACAATAGGATTCTTCATTTTTAATATAGGTACATTTATCCAAAAACCCCCTCTTAAAACCAAGTATAAAAATGCTGAAAATTCCTTTTATACTCTATGTTTCTCTTACTTCATCCCTTTCCTCCTCTTAGGATAAATTAGGAAAATTTTAAGTCTATGAATTTTTTTCCATCTTTTTTCTCGCAAATTGTATGCTACGATGAATTGGTCAGTCAGACAGGCTGTCAAAAACAAATCGTGTGAAAACAAATTAAAACTTTATATAGGGGGACACACATCATGAAAAAGCGTGTTTTATTATCTGTAGCTGCTGCAACAGCTCTTACTTTAGGAGTATCTTCTTTAGATGCACAAGCTGCAACAGTACAACCATCTAACATAAAGGTTCAAAATATTCAGCATTCAAAAATGATGATGAAGCAAATGAGCCAACAAGAATTACAAGCATTCTTACAATCTATGGGAGTTGAATCATTAGCACAATGGAACCAAGGACAATTCCAACAAGATTGCTTCATTCCTGGTCAACAGCCTACTGAAAATGTTGTTACTGAACAACCAACAGCTAAGCCAGAAGCTCAAAAGCCTGCTGAGGAAACWCAAAAACCAGCTGAGCAAAAGCCTGCTGAAGAAGTTSMWAAACCAGAAGCTCAAAAACCWGCTGAAAAYAACAATACTCAAAMYGAAACACAAAAACCAGCTGAGCAAAAGCCTGCTGAAGAAGCAAAATCTTTAAGCGAATTCGAACAACGYGTTGTTGAATTAACAAACGCAGAGCGTACAAAACAAGGCTTATCAGCATTACAAATCGATACTGAATTAAGCAAAGTAGCACGCATTAAGTCTGAAGATATGCAAAAAAACAACTACTTTGATCATAACAGCCCTACATACGGGTCTCCGTTTGACATGATGAAGAAATTTGGTATTTCTTATAAATCTGCAGGTGAAAACATCGCCCAAGGACAACGTACTCCAGAAGAAGTTGTACAAGCTTGGATGAACAGTGCTGGACACCGTGCAAACATCTTAAATAGTGGCTTCACTCATATCGGTGTTGGCTATGTAGAAAGCGGCAACTACTGGACACAACAATTTATTACGAAATAAATAAAAAAAGAGTCTTCTAGAAGAAGACTCTTTTTTTATGTTTCATAGCTTTCTAATATGTATGCGTATAAAATRTAGAACATAAACAAAATAGMCCCGCAAATTATTACACTAATTAACAAGTAAAATCCCCACTTCAGGCTCAAAAGCAACGAAAATAATATGCTACATGCCATCACTTGAAAGATTCGCCTACTAACTAAACGGATTTTTTGTAATTTGATCGGTTCTTTCTCTCTATCCTTCACCTTTTTAAACACTTTACTAAACATAAAAAGAAACATACTAATTCCAATCGTTAGTCCTGTCTGAAAGGATATAATACTTCCCAAATTAATAAAGAGAATTAGTATATGGACAAACATCATAAATAAAGTAATACTCTTTATAAATCCATTTATAATGAAATACTCCCCTTCATTAAACTTATATATATTATGTAAAATAACATATACTAATCCATGTAAAATAATAATAAGGACAGGGATAAATAATACGACAACTTGTTTACTCATAAACTCGTTCGCTCCACCATTCTCGTTCCAATGCACTGCCATACGAGTTGGTAAATATGGATAAATACATAGAGTAAGTAAGAGACAAGCGAAAAATATCCCTAGCATATATTTATATTTGATCAAGTAATTCTCACCTCTCTTTTCTCTTAACGGCTTCGCCTCTTTCAGAGAAATCCCTGCAAAAATCTACCTTTTTCAACTTTAAACTTACACTTTACCTATTTTCTCTTTCAAGTTTTTTCATTGTATCGTTTAAATTTGTAGGGAAAGGTACGTCAACAACGATCTCTTCTTTCGTAATCGGATGCAAAAAATTAATCTTCATCGCATGTAACGCTTGCCCGGACATATATGTTGTTTGCCCACCATATAATACATCCCCAACTAATGGATTTCCATTATAGCTCATATGAACGCGAATTTGATGTGTTCTACCGGTTTCTAACTGTAACGTTACGAGCGTCGCATTTTGTTTTTTAAAATATTTCTCTACTTTATAGTACGTTATAGCTTTGTCTCCCTTTGGAGAAACACGGCGCCTTGTAGCATGATGTCGATCTCTTCCGATGGCCGCGTCAATTGTCCCTTGCTTCTTTTTTACTTTTCCTTCAACAAGTGCCGCATACGTTCTTTTAATTTTCCGTTCCATTAATAAACGATCCATAATTGCACCCGCAATTCTATGTTTTGCGAATACAACACCACCTGTCGTATCTTTATCTAATCTATGGATATGCCGAACCTTCGTCTCTAAACCTTGCATTTGAAAATGAAAAGCAACAAGATTGGCAAGTGTTCCCGTCCCATTTTTTTCAGAAGGATGTGTATCCATTTGCCCCTGCTTATTTACAATGAGTACGTGATCGTCTTCAAACACTACATTTAATTCACCATATTCCGGCTCTACGCCGTACTCCTCCTCCATAAACATATGAACTTGTAACTTATCTCCTTCTTTTAAAAGTTCATTCCATCTCCTTTGTTCTCCGTTAACCGTAACACCTTTTTCCATACGAAGCTGATGTAATAACTTTTTTGGTACTTCCCATTCYAYTTTTAACAACGACTCAATACTTATACCATTCCAYGTCGCTGGAACCGTAATTTCGCACCATTCGCCCTTTTTCTTTGTTTCCATACTATAATCACCTTATTTCTATTGATTCTCTCATTGTAACGGAAAACATACTTTGATGCACCGTCAAAAATAGAGGACAGCCTTATAATCGACTGTCCCCTCACGCTCTAAGCCTTTTCATTTCCTGCAACACTTCTTCAGCTTTTTGTTCATACAATAAATCTTTAAAGAAATCCGCCAATCGTTTATAGTCGTTGTACGTATCTAATAAGTCGTCTATTTTCTCTCCTTTCATAACTTGTTGCTTTTGCTTCATTTTTACTGGATAGCGATACCCCGATACTTCTTGTATTTTGTAATACTCATCCTCTACTTGAATGACTTTTACAAGTTCCTCTTCTTCCGCATCCATCGTATACCCGTCAAAKTCTCTAAGYAGTTCATAAATAATATGAGTCCATTCATCTTTTGGGTAAAACCCTTTTTCYAACCGATAACCGACAATGCGATACATATGCCCATCGTTTTCAGCAAACTGTACTGTATCATTTAGCTTAAACTTAAAATAACGAAACATTGCCTTCACCTACTTGTATGTAATGTTCTTATCACATACTATGCGCAAAATATGGGCCCTGCTATTCATAAAAAAAACTCATCTTATAGATGAGTTTTTTTAYGATGATTTTTCTCTTTTCTTTCGAAATGGTAGCCACCAGTTCCAATCCCCAAACAATTTCATTAAACTTGGTACGAGCATAAGACGGATAATTGTTGCATCAAGAAATATTGCTAATGCAACCCCAAGCCCCATCTGCTTTACTGGTAAAATATCAGTAAAGGCGAACGCACCGGTAACAACAATCATAATTAAAGCGGCGGACGTAATAATTCTACTTGTCGAAACAAGTCCTTCTAACGTTGCTTGATCGTTATCTCCTGTTTCTTCATAAAGCTCATGAATACGTGAAATAAGAAATACTTCATAATCCATGCTAAGCCCAAATACGAGGCCGAAAATAAAGATTGGTAATACAAATAAAACTGAACTCTCTTCTAATCCGAAATGACCACCTTCAAATAACCAAATTACAATTCCAATTGTTGCACTTAAACTAAGTACGTTCATAATAATAGCTTTAATTGGAATGAGTATAGAGCGGAATGCGAATAATAAAATGACAAAGGTTGATCCAAATATAACAGACATACCAATTGCAACTTTATCTTTAATTTCATCTTCTARCTCTTGCTGGAACGTCGTCATACCGCCCAAATAATAAGTAACATCATTTTCTTTATAATTCTTTTTGAAATCACGAACCCATTGTTTTGCGGTTTCTGTACTTGGCTTCGTATCCAAAAAGACTTCCATTGTTGTTTTATTCCCTTTCGTATACGCTTCAAATACAGGAGCTATTTTCGCAGCTTCTGGCGACTGTAACATTCCAGCAACTTGATCTGCTTTCATTCCATTTAGCCCGTCATATACACTTTTCACCTTATATACTTGCTTATCGTCTTTTAACTTTTGAACAACAGCTTCTATCTTTTGTAAACTTTCTTTTTCTGTTATATCTTTCTTCGTCTCTACTACTAATGTAACATCAGCGTGTGTTTGGACAGTTTTATTAAAGGCTTCTTCATACTTCTCAAATGCAACTCTCGTATCACTTTTTTCAGGTAACGCTTCAACACCAGGAAACTGCAAGTTAGCTGTACGTAGCGGTAATAAACAAATAACAATAAATGTTGTAACAACAATAATCATGACGATTGGATGTTTCATTACAAACTGTGCAAATTTACGCCATACATTTGATGGCGTAGGCGCCGCCTGATTCTTTTTTAATATCCTTTTACCAATTAAAGATAATAGCGCCGGAAGAAGTGTGAGCGAAAACAAAATGCTCATAATAACGACAATCATCCCGCTAATAGCAACAGACTGAATATAATCTATCTTAAAGAAAAATAAGCCTGATAAACCGACGAATACACATAACCCTGAAAATACGATAGCACGCCCTGCCGTTTGATACGTAATCGCTATCGCTTCTTTCACTGTTCTCTTCGCAACTTCCTCTCGAAAACGATTTACAAATAACAGTGCGAAATCAATTGATAATGCGAGCCCAATCATCGGTGCAACATTTAACACGAAAATAGATAGCTCTTTATCACTACCTATAAAATATAAAATCCCCATCGTACTA
>NZ_JBFTMA010000291.1:0-4976 GCF_056396725.1 Bacillus sp. 05T31 | reverse complement strand
TTCAAAATAGAATTAGAAAAATATATAGATTATTATAATACAAAACGGATAAAGGCAAAATTAAAAATGAGCCCGGTGCAATACCGGACTCACTTTTATCAAGCTGCCTAATGAAATAACCGTGTCTAATTTTTAGGGGTCACTTCATTTCTCCTTGGCTTTTAAGATAATTCTTTTCGTTAAAACGAAGAAACGCGTTGCTTCGTTTTTGGTACAATAATAAATTTGATCCAGATTAACCCGATAATCATAATGATAAGACTATGTGAAAATTGCCCTGTAGCAATGAGTATAACACTTGAAAATACAATGAGTTGAATACTTAGCAATATGAAAATTAAGCTAAGAAATTGACTCATTCGTTCTTCAGTATCAATTGGATATAATGCTACGATAATATTTCCCGAAAAATATTTCCACAGGGAACGGAGCTGCATAGAAATCATATATAGGACGATATAAGCGATAGCACCTTTTACATATATATTCGGAATAAAATATAGAGCGAAAGCACCGATTAACCCTAAGCGAATATATATACCGAAATAATCATTACCGCGTAAAAATGCTAGTGTATGTAAATAGAAGAAAGTWGCTYGTTTTTTATGTARTAAAGGTTCAATCCAATTTGTAAGCCATTTTCTTTTATTTACTTGCTTATTCAGTTGCGGAACATCGGTGAAAATGCTAGCAAATTGATAGAAACGAACGTCCATTTTTTCTTCTTGTTCGATTATGTAATCCCACGGTATTCGTTTTGTAGGTTGTTTCTTCGTGTATAGAAGCAGGAAAGCAAGGGGTAAGAGTAGTCCGCCTAACACGATCACATTTGCAGTATAAAACAGCATGTAAATGATCAGGGCGTTACAAGCAATGCGAATGATAAACCATATGCTTTTTTCATAACTATCACGCCACATCCAATGTATGTATATGTTCCAGCCCTTTAGAATCATTAAAATTATAAAGATTGTACATAAGAAAGGTACGGTTAGTTGTAATGATTGCATGGCAAGCGGTACGATAACAAGGAACGTAAATATAAGCGGGAAAAGCTGAATGATGTAATTATATAGAAGAGATTTTTTAAAATAAGATGTTAATTTCTCTTCTARTGCWAGTAAATAGACAGCRTCSGGYTTTTGAATAAATGTGCGAACTTGGCATCTCGTTATAATGAGTGTAAGTACGATCGTGATGAGTAATAAAGATATTCCTTTAGAAGGATCCGTTTTAAGAAACTTAGCGTAATAATATGCACCTACACATGAGACGAAGATGAAGCTATATAGTAAACCGTTAATCATACGTGCAAAGTATGTGATGGCATTTTGAATATGTTGTTGAAAGCGAGAGCTCCATAGTGATTCGATTGACATGTTTTTCACCTCTTTTTTCTATTATATATGTTTTRTAAAGTAAAAAACGAGCAAATTGCGTTACGCAATTTGCTCGTTTTTCTTTTCTTTATTTTTTTTCTGATCACGATTCATTAATGGATAGAAGGCAAAGCCGATTACGAATAAACCAATTCCGAGAAGGAATGTTTTTATATCGGATGCGCCTGTTTTAATAACCCATAACGCATAGCAAATTGCAATGACTGCGACCACACCATCTATAATTCTTGCCCGCATTTCATTTTTATAAGTTTCACCAGTTGCGACCAGTTTTAACTGGAAGATTGGTGAAACGAGATATGGAATGAGGTAGGCCAGTGTTGATACGGTAATAACAAATGTATAAGCTTCCGCAATGGTTCCAGATAGTGTTGAGAATAAGAACACTTGCGACATAATGTTTGTTAATCGTAATGAGTAAATTGGACTTCCTTTTTTATTTGTTTTTGTAAAGAAGGAAGGGAAGAAACCTTCTTTGGCTGCTTGATAAGGTACTTCTGAGCTTAATAAAATCCAGCCTAATATTGAACCGAATAGGGAAGTAAGAGCAAGTAATGCCATAAGTTTCCCGCCRCCATGACCCATTGCAGCGTTTAATGCATCTGCTAATGGACGTTCAGAAGCTTGTAATTTATCAACGTGAAGTACACCCATTGTTAAAATTGTAATTCCTAAGTAAATTGCAACTGTGATAAGTAATCCTGCAACAGTTGCGCGTTTTACCGTTTTTGGAGAGGTAGCTCGGTTTGATAAAAGAACGGCTGATTCAATCCCGATAAATGCCCAAAGTGTTGTAAGAGCAGCTAAGTTTACTTGTGAAAGTAGACCGTGTGATACGCCTTCTTTATCGATCATTGGTGTGTACCATTGTCCAAATTTTGAAGCTTCGAACGCAAATAACGTAACGACGATGAATAGAAGGAATCCAGTTACTTTCGTTGTTGTTGCTAAGAAGTTTAGCTTCCCAGCTCCGCTTACACCGTTTGTTAAAATTAAATGTGTTCCCCAAAGTAAGATGGAACAAATAGTAAATGTAATTAGTTTTCCAACTTCTATATTGAAAGAGCCAATTGAAAATAGTAGTCGTGTATCTTTCATAATTGGGAAGAAGAGCGATAAATATCCCGCGAAAGATGTAATAATGGCAACGTTACTTGCCCAGTTTGCAACCCAATATCCCCATACCATGCTGAAACCAGCCATTTTCTTTCTTTTTGGTGTTGAGAATAAAGCATATGCATGACTTTGTGGTCCTGTCGTTAAATCAGGACGACGAATTGCTAAATTACCGAAAACAAGAGCTAGCATTAAAACACCAAACCCTGTTGTTAACCAAGCTAAAGTGACACCGAGTGGGCTTGCTGTTTGTGCTAACGTACTTGGCACCATGAAAATACCAGCGCCAACCATGTTACCGACAACGAAAGCTGTTAGTACCCAAAAGCCCCATTTTTTTTGTTGCATAGAAAATACCTCCAAAGTTAGTATAACCAAGTCAAGCGAGGAGATATGTATGTCTTCCTGATAAGGAAGAGAAGGTCCAAACAAAACAAAAAAAGCACGTAATTTGCCGCTACATGCTTTCTATCTTATAAGAAACCCACGACATACCTCTCGATAGCTCTCCACAAACGAAACGTTTGTGACAGTTCTGCACTTATTAAATGCAGACCCAGCAAGCGTGCATGGTGGACACGACTTACTTCGGCAATCATTCCTTTCTCATTTCTTCATCAATGCCACTACATCTCCTGAAATGATACTCTTAATGACTGCAACCTCTACCTCACCGAGATACGAATGAGGATYTATGTATTAAATTAACATGTTTAAGAGTAACAAATGTATTTTTATACGTCAATGGATATAGTAATAATCAGATTATAGAGAAGAATTTGTTATTAGGTCCCGGAGGGTTTTAACTAAAAAGCAGCTGACCTAAATATTAGATCAGCTGCTACATATAAGATTAAACTAAGTTTAATACAGTTACTTTTTGACGAGTCATAGACTCAAGGCTCTTACGAATACCTTGTGCGCCCATACCTGAACCTTTTACACCGATGAATGGGAAGTGGTCAGGGCCGCGCTCTGTGCGTCCGTTAATTTGAACAGAACCAGTGTCGATTTTGTTAGCAATTGCAAATGCTTTGTTAATGTCTTTTGTGAAGACACTTGCTTGCAGACCAAACTCTGATTTGTTAGCAATTTCAATCGCTTGTTCGTCAGAAGAAACACGGATGATTGGAAGGATTGGGCCAAATGGCTCTTCCCAAGCAACTTTCATTTCTTCTGTTACGTTGTCGATTAAYGTTGGATAAATTAAGTTGCGCTCACGTTTGTTACCGATAACGATTGTTGCACCTTTTTCAGCAGCATCGTCAATTAAACCTTGAACGAAGTCAGCAGATTTGTCGTCGATTAATGGAACGATTGTGCTGTTTTGTTCTGGAGATCCAACTGATAGTTCAGCTACTTGCTCTTTTAATAAGCCAGCTAGTTCGTCTGCTACATTTTCATGTACAAGTACACGCTTAATAGCTGTACAACGTTGACCTGAGTAAGAGAATGCACCGCTTACGATATGCTTTGCAGCTTCTTGTAAGTCTGCATCTTCACAAACGATACCAGGATCTTTACCACCAAGTTCTAATACAAGTGGAATCATCGCAGCTTTTTTCGCTAAATGTTTACCTGTATTTGTACCACCTGTGAACGATACCATATTGATGCCATCGTGTTCTACTAAGTAGTCACCAATTACAGAACCACGTCCTGTAGCTACGTTTACAAGACCTTTTGGAAGGCCAGCTTTATGTAGTGCTTCAACCATTTTAATACCACTAATTGCACCTTGAGTTGCTGGTTTGAAGATAACAGCGTTACCCATAATTAATGCTGGTGCAAGTTTTGCAGCAGATAAGTTTACTGGGTAGTTAAATGGTGCAATTGCTAATACAACACCAAGTGGTGCGCGCTGAATAATCGCAAGTTTAGATTTAGATCCACCAGGGAAGCTATCACCCATCATGCTTTCACCGTGCATGTGAAGTGCTTCGTCAACTGTGTAACGAATTAAGTCAGCTGTACGAACGACTTCTTTTTGCGCATCTTTATAGCCTTTACCGACTTCTTTCATAATGATATCGGCAATTTCATCTTGCATATTTACGAGCTCATCAGCCCATTTATATAAATATTTTGCGCGATCTTGTAGAGAAGCTTCAGCCCATGATTTTTGAGCTTCTTTTGCAGATGCAATTGCTTCATCTACTTCTCCTTGAGTAATTGCTTGTACTTGCCCAATTACTTCGTGTAAGTATGGAGATGGAATGTCGATTGTTTGACCTGAAGAGCTTTCTCTCCATTCTCCGTTTAAATAAAATTTGTACGTATTGCTAGTTGTCATGATTAGTCCTCCTAAAATAGCAACTTGTAAGAGTGAGTATAAGGTGATTGTAGGTGGTTTGATAATATTTTTCAAATGAAATGTTTGTGAAAACGATTTCTTACTATTTTTTTATTTTGTATGCCCTTTCTTACAGAAGATTCTCTTATTTCAAACTGAATTATAAG
>NZ_JBFTMA010000290.1:0-4990 GCF_056396725.1 Bacillus sp. 05T31 | reverse complement strand
AATAACTAATTTGGATGACTTGAATGTATAAACTTAAAAACTTTCCTTTATGGAGAGTTTTTTATTACAAAGAAAAGACACCCATATAAGAGTGTCTTTTCCGATAGTTTTTTAGCAGAAGCAAGAAGCTCCAACWATGATYAATAAAATAAACAATACWACTAATAAAGCAAAGCCGCCGCCACARCYRCYACAACTACCACCAAATCCCATAATAGTTCCTCCTTTAATAAGAGGGGAAAACAAGGGGTCACTCATGTATTTTAACGGATTCAATTTACTTTATGTTTTTTACGCAATAATTGAGCAGGTCCTTTTGAAAATAAARAAAAGACACMYTAAGGTGCCTTTCTCCGACTTGAACCATCTTAATTTTAATAATATTGGACTCACGTCCAAATATTATTTTACCATGTTAAGTAATATTGGTCATTGAGAAAAAAGAAAAATCCCTATATAGGGGTATCACCACACGACTAGCCAGCACTCACACCTAAAAACAGGAGGGAATGATAAAATGCAAGTTTAAGGAGGGGGATGAATGAAAAATGTACATAGATGGTTAAATTATTTTGGTTTTATATGTGTGTGCATGTCTAGCTTCGGTTTTGTTTCTCGTTGGATTTTTCGTGATGTGATTGCACTCGATCAATTACTTGTTTTGAGTATAGGAAATATTATTTTAATAACAGCGTTTTTTGTAAAATGTTGTAGTAAAGAGTTACGAGGTGATAAAGGTTAATCGCCCTAAATGTAGTTTTAGAATTTCGCAATCGGAGTATATTGTTGAAAAAGACTTATTGAATAATGACAGTTTATTTTAAGAAAGTAAATCGATAATATAGTAAATAATACTTTCCTTGACCCTGTACTATGGCACAGGGTTTATACTTTATATGAGGTGAGACAGATGCAATATCTTATTATCGAAACTTTAATAGATTCAGAAAAGAAAGTAGAAGAATATTTATAAAAAATAATAAATTGTAAAGGTGGGAGAATAATGGAAGATTGTTGTAGTAACCTTAAAGGAATAAAAATTGAAAATAATGGTCATTGTCCATCATGTAAAAATAAAGCTAAGAATGTAAAGTTGATTACACTAAAATCATTGCTTAAACCATCGGCATTAGAAACATTAAATGCTAAAGAAAATCACTATTTTTGTTCAAACGAAGATTGTGATGTAGTCTATTTTGATACGAATAATAAAAAATACTTTGTATCTGACATAAAGGTAGCTGTAAATCAAAAAGATGACTCAGCAACTACACCAATTTGCTATTGTTTTGATTGGACAAAAGAAAAAATCAAACAATATGTAGAAAATGGACTTACTCCTAATCCAGTAGAGCATATTCGCGAAAACATAAGAGAAAATCGATGTGGTTGTGAAGTAAACAATCCACAAGGTAGTTGTTGTTTAGGCAATGTTACAACTTATATTAGAAAAATGTCATAAGGAACTTAAATGTTGCTTTTTTTCACCAAAATACTTTGGGGTATTTCAAAATCTCAAGTCGATGGGCATGTGACGTTGCCTCATGCTCACCAAGCTAGTTAGKGTATGTTAAGTAAACCTTATGGATTTGTATATCTCATCCATCCACTTTCAGATTGTTTCGCTTTATACTTCCCATAAGACAGAAGCTTCATTGCCGAGCGATTGGCCGCATGAAAAACCAAGTTCAGCTTCCATTCTTCCTCCATTTCACTGGGATAGGTGGTAGATTCATAAACATAATAACCCGCCATGATACAGGGGATTACTTGCTCCGGTTCAAATCCATAAGCAGTTGCATCATCCACAACCAAATCAATGATGCATCGGTTTCCATCTTTAACTTTTTTCTGGAGTAATTTTTTTACCGATCCTGGTACTAATTCTAATATTTTATCCTTCATGTCAGTCACCTCATCTTTTATCATGTCCAGATAGCCTGGGGATATGTGTCAAACAGAATGAAGTTCCAACCGTAATTACACTGGTTTAACAAGATCTTAAGGACTATATCACCCTAAAAGAAAAAATGGCTTTAAATAAAAGAAACCCCGATTGTCTGCGGGGCTCCTAAGAGTAATCGTCAAGTAATGACGTACTCGACTAATTAACGATATCATGAATTTTTCGGTAAAAATAATGGTAAATGTGTCCGAATTAATGAGGGCATCATTTGGAACAAAAACGCTATTTTAATTTCAAACAAAAGAACAGTCAGCAAAAGCTAACTGCTCGGTTCTCCAAGGGGGAACAAGGAGAAAGTAACTTAATCGGTTGTCTTCAGTATTGACGGAATATTGAATTTTATTCAGAGGACTATGTTATATGATTGATAAAAAATTCCTTTATTAGCAGTAAAACTCCGAGGAGAGACAAGACTTCAATTGAGAACCAAAACATRCTTTTKTGAGGTTTTTTAAACTCCATTATTATGGAAGAAAATAAAAAGGTTGCAATCATCATGATRATTAAGAGWCGRATTATATCARMCATTAATARCACTCCTAATATTTAATCAGTTTCATTATATAGTTATTTCCAATGAGATGGAATTTAAGAATTGTTTTATTGAAATTCGAACAAAAAAGGTCCTGTTGTCTCCAACAGAACCTTTTCTAAAATGGCAAAGAGTAACTCTTACCTTACTCTTCTGCTATATAATACACAAAACACGTATAGATGTGTAGAACAAGAAATTCCAATATAATTATTTGAATAAAGTGTTTAAAAGTATCTTGTCGGGGTTTAATATAAGGAATTAAATTACAAACGTTGATTTATCAATGGATATTAATGATGAACTAGAAAATGGTAGTTAATAAAGAAATATTACAATAATTAAATATGAAATATTGCATATTCAATTGAAATAGAAATTTACAAGTAGAAAGCGAGGAATAACAATGGGGCTAGGAAACCATAGAATAGAAAATAGTTTGAGTGTAAATGACAGGTGTTCCGGGTTCTACTATGTATGCGAAGAATGTCATTGGGAATTCCATAGACACTTCGAAACAGTTAAATCACACGAGTATGTTACGGAGACACCTAAATATACAGAATTGATAGGATTATGGGAAGTATTGAATGATCCATTATCTATGAAAGAGTTCAAGGAACTTGTTTATAAAGGATTGGATTTAAAAAGAAATGTACAAAAATCATTTAATGAAGAAGAAATAGAAGCAAACAACAAACAATTAAAGTAGCGAATTCGATGCTTTTTTATTTTACATAGAAAAAAGGAAACCGCAAAGGATCCTTTTTATATTAAGCTGCTTTATAATTTTTATTTTTAATCCTATTTCTAGTATCCATAAATGCGGCGAATGTCGCTATAGCACCACCTAAATCATAAACTTGGAATTTGTGGACAAAAGCAAGTCCTACAATGAAATTGTAGCTGTATATAAAGCATGTAATACCGAACAGCCATAACATGAACTTTAAATCTTTTAAGCTCAATCTATAATTCTTAATTTTTTTCCACATATGTATCAACTCCTATTGTTCTGAGGTTCTATAGTTTTTCTTGCAGATCTCTCGCATGTTTACGATAAAGAATAGAAAGAAGATAACAGCTGCGATGCCATTAACCCAGTAATACGTATGTCCCATCGTGAATCCATCATAGAAGGAATAGGCATTCCAAATTATAAGGATTATTGAGYAGATAGTAGAGATCATTAATGAGCCAAAACTTCTCATGCTTTTCACCTCGATTCAAAGTTTTAGAACTTTTCATACAATTATACATTTAAATAAAAAGATTTACAAAAGGAATTACCATAAGGAGGGGGGGATGACTATACGCTCTAACGGGACAAACTGTTGGGAATTGTGAAGGAAACGGCGGTTCTAATGTGGATATCAATATGTTAAGTCAGGTGGATTCGATACTAACTCCTTAGATGAAGCTATTCAAGCTATGGCAGAACGAGGAATAAAAGGTAGCGTTAATGTTGATTCACTTTCTGGACTGTGTTATATCCAAACCGATGTCCTACCTAATACAGAGTTAGATAAGATTACTTGGTGGGTGGATACTTGATCAGGTGGTAAATGGTGGTATGAATATATCAAAGTTAGATAATAGTTGAAGCCGTCCTTAATCGGGCGTTTTCAACTATTATCTAAATGCTTCTTTAGTTTTCTCTATTGTGTTCTGTTCCTCTTTTGTATTTGTAAATTCGATAACCATAACAGACAGTCCAAAACCTAAACAAACAGCCTTTATCTTGCTAATTCTCACAAGAACTTACACTTTTTCTCTATCTGTATTTAACCTAGAATACAAGATTCTTTCATTTTTATTCCTGGATATATTTGAAAAACTGTATGTTTTTTATCTCAAATCAATTACATCTATAAATTTAAGGAAAACTCTGTTATAAGATGCATCAGTGCAAGTTATTAAATTCTTTATCGGATTTATGTCAGTTACAGTCACATATCTAGTAAGTAAATGACCATCTCTATAATAAGTAATCAATACCTTCTCTTCAGAAAGAAATGAACATAGTAACTTGTTTTCAATAATTTCTTGTTTGTCTTGAGTTAATGTAGGGCGCTCCACTTTTGTTTGTTTTTTAACAATCTTACCAATACCGATGAATTTCTTCGGTATTGAAGCGAATGGAGTCCGCTTAATCATTCCTATTTCTTTTGGCATATGTGTATAGTTCATGCTGTATATCTCCCTGATTGCTATTAATAACTGTATCATTATATCAATTTTTGGAGATGTTAGGATTATTTATATAATTATAAAATAAACATTTAGAGGTTTTTGACTCCTTATAAAATCAACCCAATTTAACTAAGCATGATTTATATATATATAATTGAGTAATGCACATGAATCAATTATTACCATAGATGTAAGCAATGTTTATAATGCAAAAGAATTGCATTTACTTCTTAAAGAGAAGCTTGAGTTTCCTAATTTGTACGGGGAAAACTGGGATGCTTTTTGGGATTGTATTATAG
>NZ_JBFTMA010000289.1:0-4998 GCF_056396725.1 Bacillus sp. 05T31 | reverse complement strand
GCATGCAATCATATTTGCAAATATATATATCATAAGTCACAGTAAAAGAGGAACTCTCATATGCGTTCCTCTTTTACTTTATTACCTCCGACTCTTCAATCCATTCTGCTAGCTTTTCTCGCAGTGTATTAAATCCGTTCTCTGATGGATTCGGTATAAGAATTCGTCCTTGCTTTCTTTTCGCCGCTTTTAACGATAAACTCATTTTTCTGTGTTCTTCATCAATTGAAAGTACTTTTACTTCTACTGTATCTCCGACCTTTAAAAAGTCATGAATGTCTTTTACATACCCATTTGTGATTTCAGATATATGCACAAGTCCTTGTGTTTCTGCATCCAAAGCTACAAATGCACCGTAATCTTGAATTCCAGTTACTTTCCCTGTTACAACCACTCCCGTTGTATATTGTTCTGACATGTGAAACACTCCCATACGTTTACCATTTTCTCTACAATTGTAAATAGCAAAGCAGATGTATTTATTGTTAAATATCCGATTAGTGAGTAAGTATCCTAAGTAAAACACCGAGGATACTCCCACCTTATATTAGTAAATTATACCACTTTGATAGAACTCATTCAAAATTCACGAAAAAATTTTCTGTAATACGTATAATTCTCCAATATTAGGATAGAATACTAACACATGGCTTTCTAGTATTCCCCCCCTTTTATGGACAAAACGTATTGTGTTTTGTCCTTTTTTTATTCTCTATGAACCGTTCCATTCTCTTCATTGCTTCCATAAGTTGCTCAAGCGATGTTGCATATGAACAACGAATAAATCCTTCACCACTCCCGCCAAACACATTTCCAGGAACAACAGCCACTTTTTCTTCTAATAATAATTGTTCTGCAAATTCTGCTGAAGATAGTCCGGTTGAAGCTATAGAAGGGAAGACATAAAATGCCCCGCCTGGCACATGACATGTTAAGCCCATTTCATTGAAAGATGTCGTCATAAAGTTACGACGTTTTTTATAGCTATCTCTCATTCGAATTACTTCATCATTTCCCCCGCGTAATGCTTCAAGCGCTGCAAATTGAGACATCGTTGGTGCACACATCATTGAATACTGGTGGATTTTGAGCATTAATTCTGAAAATTGAACAGGGGCTGCAATCATCCCAAGACGCCATCCCGTCATGGCAAACCCTTTTGAAAATCCTGAAATTAAAATCGTATGGTCACGCATATTTTTAATACTCGCGAAACTCGTATATGCTTCGTCGTATACGAGCTCTGCATAAATTTCATCCGATAACACGATTAAATTATACTTCTCAACAATAACTGCTAGCTTTTCTAATTCGGATTTATTTAACATTGCGCCTGTTGGGTTATTGGGAGAACAAAGTAATATTGCCTTTGTTTTCGTTGTAATAGCTGCTTCAATTTGATCTGGCTGTACTTTAAATTCATCTTCTAATGAAGTCGCCACTGGAACTGGGACCCCGCCCGCTAACGTAACAAGCGGTGCATACGAAACGAAACTTGGTTCAATAATAAGTATTTCATCATCAGGGTTTACAATAGCACGCATCGCTACATCTAGCGCTTGACTCGCTCCAACTGTAACAATGATTTCATCATTCGGATCATAAGATACTGCAAATTGTTTTTTTAGATACTTTGCTATTTCTTGACGGAGCTCCAATAATCCTGCATTTGCTGTATATGACGTATATCCTTGTTCTAAAGAACGAATACATGCTTGCCTTACATTCCAAGGTGTAACAAAGTCCGGCTCTCCCACTCCAAGTGAAATAACGCCTTTCATACTTGCCGCTAAATCAAAAAACTTTCGTATACCGGACGGTTGTAAAGATTCTGCTACTCTAGATAGGTCAAATTGCTTCACGGTGTCACCACAATTCTCTTATCATCATCTGTCTTTTCATAAATAATCCCCTCATGTTTATACTTCTTCAAAATAAAATGAGTTGTCGTTGAAACGACAGATTCAATTGTTGCTAATTTCTCAGAAACAAACATCGCTACTTCTCCCATCGTCTTTCCTTCTAATGTAATAGAAAGGTCATATGTCCCAGACATTAAATAAACGGATTTCACTTCTGAATAGCGATAAATTTGTTCAGCTACTGCATCAAAACCGACACCACGCTTCGGTGTAACTTTCACATCAATCATCGCCGTTAAACCAGTATGTTCTTTCACTTTTGTCCAATCGATATGTGTTACATAGTCCACGATAATCTTTTCACTTTCTAATTTCGTAACCATTTTTTTCGCTTTTTCTACTTCTATATTTAACAACTTCGCTAATGTATCTACAGATAAACGACTATTCTTTTCAAGACAAGCTAATAATTCCAATTCTTTCTCTGTCACCATATAAATCATCCTTCCTTTTAGTTTCTGTCTAAATTATACAAATACTCTTTCCAGTTTGAAAAGAAGATTTTTTTTGAGAATTATGTCAAAATAAAGTGAAACTTTAATCAGCGGAATGCTTTATCCCGCTGATTATTAACCCGCACCAATCGGGCTTTTACGGGCAGCCCGGACTCCCACCTAACCTCTTTGTTTCAGCCGTTTTGGGAGGTGGGAGTCTTACTGCCCGCAAATAGCGGGGTAAAGTGAAACTTTAATCAGTGGGAGCTTCATACCCGCTGATTATTAGCACACACCAATCCAGGTAAAGAGGAAAGGGGATGGAACCGTGAAACCAAAAGTATATATTGCCGAACCAGTTCCAACATTTGTAGAAAACTATTTATCAGAACACTGTGATTTTGAAAAATGGGATCAAAACGAGAAAGTACCTCGTGATGTTCTATTAGAAAAAATAAAAGATAAAGATGGGTTATTAAATTTCGGATCTACTATAAATGAAGAGTTATTGCAGGTTGCTCCTAATTTAAAAGTAGTAAGYAACATTTCTGTYGGYYAYGATAAYTTTGATTTAMAAGCGATGGARAARCRAAATRTYATCGGAACGAATACWCCMTAYGTRYTAGATGATACAGTAGCCGAYCTTGTTTTCGCTCTTATGTTATCTGCTGGTCGCCGTGTTTGCGAACTCAATTCCTATGTGAAAAATGGTGAATGGAACGCTGAAATTGGAAAAGAACACTTCGGACTAGATGTACATCATAGTACGATTGGTATTATCGGAATGGGACGAATTGGAGAAGCTGTCGCAAAACGAGCGAAATTCGGCTTTGATATGAATGTCCTTTACTATAACCGTCACCGTAAAGAAGAAGCTGAGCAAAAATTTGATGCTACATATTGTGATTTACAAACTTTAATCAAACAATCTGATTTTATTATTCTTCTTACTCCATTAACAGATGAAACGTATCATCTTATCGGTGAAAAGGAATTTTCACTAATGAAAGAAACAGCAATTTTCATTAATGCTTCTCGCGGGAAAACAGTAGATGAAACTGCATTAATTCATGCGTTAACAGAAAAGAAAATATTTGCAGCCGGCATCGACACATTTACACAAGAGCCGATTCAAAAAGAGAATCCGCTCTTATCATTACAAAACGTTGTAACTTTACCGCACATCGGATCTGCAACATTAAAAACTCGACAGCAAATGGCAATGACAGCTGCTGAAAATTTAGTAGCAGGATTACAAGGAAAAACACCACCTAATATTGTGCGTGGGTAATTATAAAGTGAAACTTTAATCAGTGGGGGTTTTGTCCATCCCCCACTGATTATTAGCCCTCACCAATCGGGCTTTTACGGGCAGTTATCTCCCACCTAACTTCCTCGCATTCGCCGAATTTTGAGGTGGGAGTCTACTGCCCGGTAAATAGCGGGATAAATAAGCGAAAGGCAAGATGACGATGTCATCTTGCCTTTTTTTGTTAACATATTTTGTTTCTTGCCGGGAGATGATATGAACAAAAATCAATGGAGTGACAAAAAATGAACCATGAATGCAAATGCCCTTACTTCACTTTTTCCACTCGCGGGACTACTATTCATTACGAATTGTATGAACATAATACTAAAAAAGAACGACCTACTTTCGTACTCGTTCACGGCTTCCTCTCTTCCWCATTTAGCTATCGACGACTCATTCCTTTACTRACAAAGGAAGGTACAGTAATTGCCCTTGATTTACCACCATTCGGAAAAAGTGATAAATCTCATCTCTTTAAATATTCTTATCACAATTTAGCAGCTATTATTATCGATTTAATCGAACATTTATCTCTCTCGAATATTGTATTAGTTGGCCATTCTATGGGCGGACAAATTTCACTCTTTGTAAACCGTTTACGCCCTGAATTAATTTCAAAGACGATTTTACTATGTAGCTCTAGTTATTTAGCACGCGCAAACTTACCTTTACTGTACTCCTCTTATTTACCGTTCTTCCACTTATACGTGAAGAACTGGATTATTCGAAGGGGCATCGTCCATAACTTAATGAATGTCGTTCATGACCATTCATTAATTGACGATGAAATGATGGAAGGCTATGCTGCTCCTTTTTATGATGATCGTATATTCCCTGCTTTAACTCGAATGATAAGAGACCGTGAAGGTGACTTATCTTCAACTGAATTACAAAAAATCGAAACCCCAGTATTACTCATTTGGGGTGAAAAAGATCGCGTCGTCCCTGTACATGTAGGACACCGTCTCCATAAGGACCTACCTAATTCAACTTTCATTTCTTACGAAAATACAGGGCACTTACTACCTGAAGAAAAGCCCGATCATGTTTATGAAGAAATTATTACGTTTGCGACGCAATAAAGTGAAGCTTTAATCCGTGGGAGGCTCTATTCCCACGGATTATTAGCCTTCACCAATCGGGTTTTTACGGGCAGTTTGATTTCTCACCTAACCTCCTTGCTTCAACTGAATTTTGAGGCGGGAGTCTTACTGCCCGTTAAAACGGGATAAAGTGAAGCTTTAATCCGTGGGAGGCTCTATTCCCACGGATTATTAGCCTTCACCAATCGGGTTTTTACGGGCAGTTTGATTTCTCGCCTAACCTCCTT
>NZ_JBFTMA010000288.1:0-5003 GCF_056396725.1 Bacillus sp. 05T31 | reverse complement strand
CTTCTATAATCATATATACGTATGCTGGCGACGAACCACTTACAGATGTTACAACGTCCATTAATTTTTCGCTTACGATCTCTGTTTGACCAAAGCTATTGAAAATGTTTAGCACATCTTCTAAATCTTTTTCTGTCACCATTTCATTAGGGCATAACGCAGACATTCCTTCTCCAACAAGAGCAGGGGTGTTAGGCATTACTCTTACAACCTTTAATTTTTTAGCAAAAGCCTCTTCAGTACTTTTAATGCTTTTTCCTGCAGCGATCGTTACGACGATAACATCGTTTTTTATCACTTCTTTTATTTCGTTAATGATTGATGCGTATAGGTCTGGTTTAATTGATAAAATTAAAATATCAGCATTTTTAGCTACTTCATTGTTGTCAGTAGTTGTAGYTAGCCCATATTTTTCACTAGCATTTTTTAAATTCGTAGTGTTTAAATCCGAACAAAGAATATTATTTGCAGACACTATCTTTTTGTTTAGCATCCCACCAATCATAGCCATTCCCATATTTCCGCAACCGATGAATCCAATTTGTTTATCCATAATAACTCAATCTGGCTCCTTTTATAATAAATTATATCATTTTGAAATTGTTATCTTAAAATAACAATAACATCTCCATGCAATATAAAGAAACATTCTAAGAGAATATATTCCTTTTTGCAACACCAAAAGTTGAAAATCAATTATATTCGACATTATGTAAATATATACACTTTAATTTTAGGTTTTATGTTGATGAATATGAGTTAAACTTATATCGATTTGTATTTTCATTCAGTAGGGTAATAATTTCATACAAGTAACTTGCCGCTCTATTTATTTTTAAAAATACTTCTTGACACCAAATCAAATTATATCGCATAATATAAAAAATTAAATTGAAAATCGTTGAAGGGAATTAGTACATATGTCTTCTTGCGAAAGAGAGTGGAATTCACCGGCTGAAAGATTCCTCGTATAGAAAGTATCGAACCTATCCCCGAGTCTTAAATGAAAGTTTAGGCGTACGCCTGCGTTATAGGCGCCAAGTGGATATCTATGTATATCAATTAAGGTGGTACCGCGGAACAATGACCGTTTCGTCCTTTTTATTTTATTAAGGGCAAAGTGGTCATTTTTATTTTGCTCTTTAATAGGCTAGGTGCAGCACTGATAAGAATAGAAGCCGCTGTAAGCTGTATGAATAGAAGTGAAATTTATAAAAAACTTTGATTTTAGACTTGGGGGATACAAAAGTGAAAAAACAACGAATTGTTGTAAAGATTGGGAGCAGTTCCTTGGCAGCAAGTCATGGAGGTATCTGTAAAGAACAACTTTCAGATCACGTTGCCGCATTGGCACGATTGAAAGAGGAAGGGCATGAAGTTTTACTAATTACATCCGGGGCAGTCGCTGCAGGTTTTTCTGCTCTAGGGTATCCTAGCAGACCTGTGACAATTAAAGGGAAACAGGCTGCTGCCGCTGTCGGGCAAAGTTTATTAATGCAGGCRTACACGGAGGAATTCCGTAAATATGGTATCGTTACTGCACAACTTTTACTAACGAGAAGTGAYTTTTCTAGAAAAGAACAATACAGTAACGCTTACGCTACTTTAGGAGAGCTACTAAAYCGTTCYGCTCTTCCTATAATCAATGAAAATGATTCCATTTCTTTAGAAGAGCTAACGTTCGGTGATAATGATATGCTGTCAGCTTTAGTAAGCGGGCTTGTATCGGCGGATATGCTCATGATTTTTACAGATGTGAACGGTTTATATGACCAAAATCCTCAGAAAAATGCGGATGCGAAAAAATATCATTTCCTTCCTGAGGTAACGGAAGAAATTGCTTCTCTTGCWGGAGATGCKGGCTCAAAACTTGGGACTGGCGGTATGAAATCAAAAATCGATGCTGCAAAGACGGCACTATCTCTTGGAGTGAGTGTATTTATCGGAACGGGATGTGGACAGGAGAAGTTTTTAGATGTTATGAAGGGCAAAGGTGATGGAACATATATCGGGAATGCTCCTCAAAAAGTGATTAAGATGAACAAGCAATGGATCGCCTTGCATTCGCTCGTTAGCGGAAAAATTGAAGTAGATGCGGGGGCAGCTTCTGCCATCATTCAGCATGGTAAGAGTCTTCTTCCTGCTGGTGTTACAAATGTGTCAGGATTTTTCCAAGTGGGTGAAGTCGTGGAAGTAATCACGCAACAAGGGCGCGTAATAGGAAAAGGACAATGCACATATAGCGCAGAGGAACTAAGGAATTTAAAAGGTATGCAAAGCCAAGATATTCAAGCAAGAGGCGAAAGGCATAATTATGAAGTCATCCATAGAGATCACTGGGTTTCATTTTAAGAAAAGAGAGCACTCAAATTTTAATGGGCAGGAAAGATTTAGATACTGGTGTTAAATGGTTCTCAAATAAAAACTGATTAACCTTAAAAAGGAGGAAATAAAAATGAATGAAGTGTTGGCAAAGGGGAAAAAGGCGAAAGAAATTGCTAGAGAACTTGTACTTAAATCTACAAATCAAAAAAACGAAGCACTTGCCGTAATTGCTGATCAGCTGATAGTAGAAATAGCTTATATTTTAGAGGAAAACAAACGRGATATTGAAGAAGGGAAGGCAAAAGGATTTTCTRAKTCWCTYCTTGATCGTCTTATGCTGAATGAACAGCGTATCATTGATATGACTGARGGWATTAAGCAGCTAATTGATTTACGTGATCCTGTTGGAGAGCGTGTAAGTGCATGGAAACGACCAAATGGATTATCTATTCAGGAGATGCGCGTACCACTTGGTGTTGTCGGAATGATTTACGAGGCAAGGCCGAATGTGACAGTGGATGCTGCTACAATTTGCTTAAAAACGGGAAACGCAGTAATACTACGTGGTAGTTCTTCTGCTATTCATTCTAACAAAGCCATCGTTAGCGTTATTCACMGRGCGCTYAAACAAACAAGCTTGCCTYCAGAAAGYGTRCAGCTCATAGAAGATACAACGCGCGATAGTGCAAAGCAGTTGTTTACATTGAATGAGTACTTGGATGTTCTTATCCCAAGAGGTGGCAAACAATTAATTGATACTGTAGTGAGAGAAGCATCTGTTCCAGTACTTGAAACAGGTGCGGGAAATTGTCATATTTTTATTGATGAAACAGCGGATAAACAAATGGCATTTAATATTATTATAAACGCAAAAACGCAACGTCCATCTGTATGTAATGCAATTGAAACGATTATACTTCATGAGAATTGGGCGCAGCAATTTGGTAGCGAGCTGTTCTCTTCCTTGAAGGAAAGAGGCGTGGAGCTACGTGGTGATAATAAAGCATTGGCAATTGATTCTTCTATTGCATTAGCTTCAGAAGAAGACTGGGAAACAGAGTTTTTATCTCTCACACTGGCAGTTAAAGTGGTTTCCACTACGGAAGAAGCGATTCATCATATAAATACGTATGGATCCATGCATTCCGAAGCGATTATTACAGAGAACGAGGAAAACGTCAGCAAATTTTTCACATCTGTTGATGCCGCGGCACTTTATCATAATGCATCGACTCGTTTTACGGATGGATCTGAATTCGGATTCGGCGCAGAAATTGGCATCAGTACACAAAAGCTACATGTAAGGGGACCAATGGGGTTACCTGCATTAACTTCCACAAAATATGTGATTCGTGGGAATGGACAGATTCGGGGATAAGAATTATAAAAGAACAAGTAATAAGATGAAGAAACCCAATTCAGTTTAAGTGTCTTCATCATATTACAATTATTCATTTACCATACAAAAAGCCCCACAAGCATAGCACTTAATAAGGAAACAGCCATTCCGCTAACAAGAAGCTTCCAAACATTTTTACCGATTATTGATGATTTTTCTCCGCCAAATAATGAATTGTAAGTTCCATAAATCATACCTACTGTACTAAAGTTTGCAAAAGAAGCTAGAAATGTAGTGGCAACTGCAATTGTATGTGGTTGTAAAGACTTTAGGTTTGATTTTAAATCCATCATTGCAACAAATTCATTCGTTGTTATTTTTATCCCCATTAATTCAGCTACATACATAGCATCTTTTCCTGATAAACCGAGTAAAAAAGCAAAGGGGCTAAAGATAATAGAGAAGATTTTTTGAATTGTTAAGCCTGTTACAAAAAAGCTCAAAATACCATTTAAACATGCTGTTAATGCTACATACCCAATTACCATCGCTAAAATAACAATAACCATATTCATCCCAACTAACATACTGTTTGAAATAGTAGAAAAGAAATCTTTTTTTTCATTTTTTGAAGGTGAATAAATAACATCCTCTTCTTTAGTAACTTCTACAGGATTTAAAACATTAGCCAAGATTAATGCGTTAATACAGTTTAAAGGAATAGCGCTGAAAATATATGTTGCTGGAACCATTGATAGATAAGCACCAAGAATGGATCCGCTGACGCTACTCATACTCATAATTCCAAAAGTCAACAAACGATTTTCTTTTAACACAGATAATTGATCACGAACAACTGCAAGTGCTTCTGTATTTCCTAAAAACATCATTTGAATGGAAAAGAAGCTTTCTAACTTTGGTAAACGAGAAATCTTTGAAATGATTGCACCAACTTTATCAATAATCCAAGTTAAGATTCCAAAATACGAAAGAATATCAAAAAAAGTGATAACAAAAATGATAGGAAGTAATGCGCTAAAGAAGAAATCAACTGTTTGATTTTCCATAGCTGAAGGAAATRCAAATCGAATACCTTCATTCGCACATGATAGTAGCCAACTGAAAAATGACGCAATTTTATTAATGATAATACTGCCCAATTTCGTGCCTAACATAAACCACGTAATAAAAAGCTCCAATATGATTAGAATAACAATTGGTCTCCATTTTATTTTTCTTTTATTAGGCGAACATAGGAAAACGATTAATATTACAACGAAAATCCCTAACATATTTAATATGAAATGCATATCAACAACTCCTTGAGGCTTATTATTTG
>NZ_JBFTMA010000287.1:0-5012 GCF_056396725.1 Bacillus sp. 05T31 | reverse complement strand
GTGTAATTGTATTTGCTAGAAGACGAGACAATTCCTTTAAATTATAAAAAGAGGTCGTAAGTTTTGTACGACCTCTTTTGACATTTTCTATCCCAATTGGTGAGGGCTAATAATCAGTGGGGGATGGACCCCCCCACTGATTAAAGTTTCACTTTATATTTGTTCAGTTGAAAAGGTTGGTTCTCTCTCTTTTTGAGGCATTGTTAAGAAAATAACAGAAAGGACGATACATACTCCGCCTAATAATTGATATGCTCCAAAAGATTCATTAAGCCAAGCGATTGAAACGATGGCAGCTACAAGTGGTTCAATGCTAGATAAAATACTTGTTTCTGTTGCTGCTAAATATTTAAGACTCCCGATATAAAGAAGGAAAGAAAGAGTGCCACTTATAATGATAAGAATAAGCATAGAAAAAGTTTGAAGTATGAAAGTTTGCGAAATCTGATTCCACCCAAAAGAACGATTACAAATAAGCAGTGCAATCCCTCCAATTAACATCCCCCAGCCAATTACTATAGTTGTTCCGCATTCTTTAATAAGGGAAGCCGGATGAAGGGTATAAAACGCAAAACCAATCGCTGTTAATAGGCCGAAAGTAATAGCTGCTTTAGATAAAACAATATTTTCAATTGAACCGTTTGTAATAATAAAGTATGTCCCTGTTAGAGCAGTTATAATTGCGAGTATTTGCATAGAAGCAGGGAATTTCTTTTGCTCAAACGCAACGTAAATRGTAATAAGAACAGGRCCTAGAAATTGAAATAGCGTTGCCGTTACGGCATTACTAATATGAACTGTTTCGATAAAGGCGTATTGCGCACCGAGCATGCCAAGAATAGAGAAAATAATAAGCTGTATAGAATGTCTAGGGTGTTTCCAAATTTGAAATATGTTTTGTTTCTTTATTAGTAAGAAAGACAAGATAAATATTCCTGCAAGCAACAAGCGAATTGTTAAAAAATCAAGTGATGATACGTTAGTATGTTGAAATAGCCATTGAATCATCGGTCCAGATAATCCCCATAATGTGGCTCCTGTAATAATCATAATGAGTCCAATACGTCTACTTTTGTTCATTATCATGCAYCTCCTCTCTAGTATTTGATTATTAATGCGTTACATGATAAAAGGAATTATATAGAACTTCTGGTACTGTAAAAAGTATCAGTTATGTATTTTTGAAAGGGGTCAGTTATTGTGTTAGAATTAACGCCTAATTTGAATGCAAATAGTAAGACGGCATTGTATGTACAATTGTATGAGTATATAAAAAAAGAGATTAAAGATGGAACGATTCCGGCTTTTACGAAATTACCGGCTAAGAGGAAGCTAGCAACATATTTACAAGTAAGTAAAAATACAGTAGAGGCAGCTTATGARCAACTTCTTGCYGAAGGATATATTGAGTCGATTTCTAGAAAAGGTTATTTTGTATGTGAAATCGAGCAAATGATTCATGCGGAAGGTAGCGAAGAGGTAATAGGGGAAGTACCTTTTCAAGAGCAGGTGTATAAATTTGACTTCACTCAAACGGGTGTGGATACTAGCACTTTTCCGTTTCATGTATATCGAAAAATTACGAACGAGGTATGGCAATTTGAAAATAAAGATTTACTTTTTATTGGACATCCGCAAGGGGAGGTAAGTTTACGAGAAGCAATCGCGAGCTATTTGTATGAATCTAGAGGTGTGCGATGTTCGGCTAGTCAAATTGTAATCGGAGCTGGTACGCAAATATTAGTGAAGTTGTTATTTCAATTGTTAAAAGGAAGTGGTTATGCAGTTGAAAATCCAGGCTACCACCGAAAGATGGTTGTTTTTGAACAGGGTGAACAAAATGTTCAAATGTTATCTTTAGATAAAGATGGTATTTGTATTTCAGAGTTAGAAAATAGTTCAGCTAATATTGTGTTTGTTACACCTTCTCATCAGTTTCCATATGGGATGATTATGCCTATCACGAGAAGGATGCAGCTKTTACAATGGGCGRARAAAGAAGAAGGWAGRTATATTGTTGARGATGATTAYGATAGTGAATTTCGYTATTCRGGAAAACCKATWCCRGCRCTGCAAGGGTTAGATASAGAYGGGAAAGTTATTTATATGGGGACGCTATCTAAAGCATTGTTGCCATCATTACGGATGAGCTATATGGTGTTACCAAAGAAATTGATTAAAAAGTATCAASARCAATATTTATTTTACACACAAAGCGTTTCAAGAATGGATCAAGAGATCATTAGGAAATTTTTAAATGACGGGCATTGGGAAAAACATATTCATAAAATGCGTGTTGTGTACCGAAAGAAGAGAGACCGTCTTGTTTCGGTATTAGAAAAATATTTTTCTAATCGCATTGAAGTAATAGGGGAAGATTCCGGCCTACATATTTTATTAAAAGTGCATAATGGGATRGAAGAGAAAGAATTAATGGAAGCTGCAGCTGAAAGGAGTATTAAAGTGTATCCTGCTTCGATATATTATAAGGAAGGGACTTCTCCCAAAAGTACAGTATTGCTTGGATTYGCGACTTTATTAGAGGAAGAAATTGAAGAGGCCATTCAATTATTATATACAGCATGGTTTACAAGAAAGTAAAAAAACATCCTCATAAATGGAGGATGTTTTTTTATTACTTTTCTTCATCTAGGAAAAGAACCATATGCTCTTCATCCCAATATTGTCCGTTATATTTTAATGAACGTTCTTGCACGCCAAATGTTTTAAAGCCTAATGACTCATAAAGTTTTTTTGCACCATCGTTTCCGACAACAACATCAAGCATAACTTGCTCTACTTCTAAAGATTTAGCAAGCTCAAGACATTCTTTAATAAGTGCTTTTCCCGCTCCAAGTCCGCGTGCTTTTGGAGACACGTATACTGAACCAATTTTCGCTTTATGTTCTTGTTTTACATATGGTTTCGTTTCCAGTGTTGCAACTCCGATTAATTTTCCATCTTTAAATGCACCTAGTGTATAGTTCTCATCTTGTGCTAATTTTTGGGCTTTATATTCAATAGCACACTCTTTATTAATAATATCTTCATAAGAAGAGCTGAAAGCTTCCGGGTTTTGTTTTAATCCTTCTACTCGAAGTTCTAAGTAAATTTCCGCTTCATCTTTTGTTAATACATGGATATCCAATTATATCACCCTCCAAATCTTTTACAGTTGTACTTATATTTTATATTGAAATAAGAATAATTTCAAAAGCTTAGCTTATAWKAGYTGGTTTTATAAATAAAATAGCACCAGTAGTGTTGAMTACTACTGGTGATTTCACGCATATATTATTCAAATGGTAATTCAATTATAAATTCTGTTCCGACTTCTAATTCGCTTTTAACTTCAATAGAACCATTATGAAGTTCTACAATTTCTTTTGCAACAGCCAGTCCGATACCTTTTCCACCTGTAGCTCGTGTTCTGGATTTATCGACACGGTAAAAGCGATCGAAAACATGTGGGATATCTTCTTCAGGAATACCTTCACCTTCATCTTGTACACTTATTGTAAAAGTATTCGTACTCGATAGTACACGTATTGTTATAGAAGTGTTTTCTGGTGAATGTTGATAAGCGTTGTGCAATAAATTTAACAGCACTTGCTCCATACGTCGTTCATCTATACAAACTTCTAAATCATTTTTACAGTATACGTGAATTTSTATTTGTTTGTTSGTTAATGTTGTTTTTGTTTTTTCAAYCATTCGTTCTAAAAATGGCCTAAGGAGCATTTTTTGTTTTTTAATAACGAATTGATGTTGCTCTAATTGTACAAGCATAAATAAATCTTGTACGAGATCAGTTACACTATCGGTTTCGTCTTCAATGATTTGTAAGTATTCTTCACGTTCTTCTTTCGTTAAAGAGTCTCTCTTTGCTACCTTCGCATAACCTTTCATATAGGTTAATGGAGTTAATAATTCGTGAGCGACACTAGCGAGGAATTCATTTCGTTCTTTTTTCATATACGTAAGTTCACTAGATAAATCTTCAATCGTTTTTGCTAAGCTTCCAAGTTCATCATTTCGTTTAATTCCTAATTGAATYGGCTTRTTYAATTTSGACATTTTTTCWGTMGCYCKYTTCATYTTTATAAGMGGTTCTGTAATAACCCGAGAAAAAACAAAGACAGAAATAGTTGTTAAAATAATTGTCAAAATACTAATGATAAGAAATTGATTCATGAGTTTAAGTAACATATTTTCTAAGAAAGATGTCTTTAATAACATATGTAAGTTACCTTGAAATCCATCTATTTCAAGTGGGCTTACTGTTGAGATGAATTTCGATTTTTTCCAGTTTTTTTCTACAATCAACCCGCTTTTAGGAATAGTTTCCGTTTTACAAGTAAGTTGTTTTTGCATTTCTTTCGTTACGGGTTCTGAGGTGGAAATGATTTTGCCGTTATTGTCAGTTATAATGATAGTGATATCGGTATTAGCAATTAATTCTGAKCCAATTAATTCTTCAGCTGCATGCTCGATAGTGAACTCTTGATACCAAGGGCGTTTAGGAAGTTCGATGTTTGGTTTTTGTTTAGAATGCTCATCCCATTTTGCACGGTTTACAATTTTGTTACGATACCGATTGCCTTTCTCTAATAGAGCAACTGTTTCCTCTTCAACCCGCATTTTTGAAAGGCTTTTATAAAAAGATACGAAAGCAATTGTTTCAATACATAAAGCTAATATTAAAAAGTATGTCCCAATTTTAAGGGAAAGTTTACTCATTTTCTCACCATACCTTATTTTATATAAAGTGAAATTTTGGAGATTCCACGGATTATTATCCCGCATTAATTGGAGCCTTATTGCCCATTAATGCAGGATAAAGGGTCAGTGGTATACTATTGTCCACTGACCGAAGTAATTATTCATTTTTCCATTTATATCCGACTTTATAGACAGTTTCTAAGTAATCTTCAACTGGAAATCCTTTTTTGCGTAACTTATCCCGTATATTACGAATATGTGAATCGATAGTTCTGTATTCGATGTCTGTT
>NZ_JBFTMA010000286.1:0-5023 GCF_056396725.1 Bacillus sp. 05T31 | reverse complement strand
TCCTTTAACTCCTGAAATAGTAAAATGTAGAATTCATTATAGGCTCGGTTCATTTCATTAATTACTTCTTTATACGTTCTAGTCATAGCATTCTTCCTCCAGTTATGCTGTTATTTCGTTCTAACATATAGTTTAGTTTAGTTTAGTTTAGTTTAGTTTAGTTTAGTTTAGTTTAGTTTAGTTAACTAAACTATATTATACCTTTATGTTCGTGTAAAGGGAAATATAGCTCCATCCTTTACTTACCATTGTACAAAAAAGAAGACATCTTAATTGATGTCTTCTTTTTATACTTAAGATTTCAAACTCTCACCATTCGTCTCAATTACTTCTTTATACCAATTGAAACTGTTCTTCTTCGATCTTTTTAATGAGCCTTTTCCTTCATTATCTTTATCAACGTATATATATCCGTAGCGTTTTTTCATTTCTCCAGTAGAGGCACTTACAAGGTCAATTGGGCCCCAGCTTGTATATCCGATAATATCTACTCCATCTTGGATTGCTTCGGACATTTCAATCATATGCTTTTGCAAATAATCAATACGGTATTCATCATTCACTTCGTCTTCACCATTTAATTGATCGATTGCACCGAGACCATTTTCAACAACAAATAAAGGTTTTTGGTAACGATCGTAAAGTTGGTTCGCTGTAATACGGAAGCCTTTCGGATCAATCGTCCATCCCCACTCTGATTTTTCCAGATATGGATTTTCAACAGAACCGAATACATTCCCGCTCGTTATGCTTTTTAATACTTCCGAATCTGTACTTGTTGCTCGGCTTGAATAGTAGCTAAATCCGATATAATCAACTGTATTATCTCTCAAGATTGACTCATCGTCTTTTTCCATTTCAATCGTCAAATTGTTGTCTTTAAAGAAACGTTTCGCATACCCAGGATATGCTCCTCTTGCTTGCACATCAATGAAGAAGAATGATTCACGGTCTTGTTCCATCGCGCGTAAAACATCATCCGGATTGCATGTATATGGATACGTTGCACCAGCAGCAAGCATACAACCGATTTTTGCATCTGGAATAATTTCATGACACGCTTTCACAGCTAACGCACTTGCGACAAGCTGGTGATGCGCTGCTTGATACTGAATTTGTTTTTTATTCTCACCTTCTTTAAATGCTAACCCTGCTCCCATGAAAGGTAAATGTAAAAGCATATTAATTTCGTTAAACGTCATCCAATATTTCACTTTATCTTTATATCTATTAAAAATCGTTTTTGCATACGCCTCAAAGAAGTTTACAAGCTTTCTACTTCTCCAGCTTCCATAATTTTCTACTAAATGAACAGGAACATCAAAGTGCGCCATCGTAACAACTGGTTCAATTCCATGCTTTAACAGTTCATCAAATACGTTATCATAAAACTGTAATCCTGCTTCATTTGGCTTTTCATCATTACCATTTGGGAAAATACGCGTCCAAGCAATAGATACGCGTAACGCTTTAAATCCCATCTCTGCAAACAGAGCAATATCTTCTTTATAGCGATGATAAAAATCAATTGCTTCGTGTGATGGATAAAACTCCCCTTCTACCGGTGTAAATGAATGAATATTCCCTTTCATAATATCCCAACGATTTTCACCAGTTGGTAATAGATCAACCGTCGTTAATCCTTTTCCGTCTTCTAAATATGCTCCTTCAACTTGATTAGCTGCAATCGCTCCACCCCATAAAAATCCTTTAGGAAAAATAACTTTAGACATATAGAAAAACTCCTTTATATAAGAATTAACGAGGAAAGGCATTTCAAATTTCAAAACACCTTTCTTCGTTTGAACCTGTATGAAATGTAACTACTATTTAACTCCTAACTCTAGTAAAGAATCTCCTGCTTGAATCTTTTCTATTTCAGTTTTCTTAATGCTATATTTATCATAATTTGTAACAACAACTGGTGTTGTCACAATATAACCCGCCTTTTGAATTTCAGCTATATTAAACTCAATAAGTAATTGCCCTTTTTCTACTCTCGCTCCTTGTTCAATATGAGAAGAGAAAAATTCGCCATCTAATTTCACAGTATCCATCCCAATATGGATTAAAATTTCAGCACCTGAATCCGCCGTAATTCCTACTGCATGATTCGTCGGGAAAAGCGCAGAAATCGTACCTGATACTGGTGAAAACAACTTTCCTTCTGAAGGCTCAATCGCAACTCCTTCACCTAACGCACCTGATGCAAATGCAGCATCATCAATATGTTCGAGAGGCTTAACTACACCATGAAAAGGACTAAAGATTACTTCATCATCGTTTGATGCAGCAATTTTATCAATTGTTTCAGCTGTTTCTGTAGATGTTTGCTTTTTATTTAAACCAAATAAATAAGTAAGAACAAAACCTAATATTAAGGAAACAACCATCGCAATAATTGCGCCCCAAAATCCAGCCGTGATACCTTCTTTCGGACTAATAAATGTTGGAAGCGCAAATATCCCAAGACCACCTGTCATATAAGCTTGCGTACCGAATACACCAAGTATTCCGCCGCCAATTCCTCCCGCAATACAGCTCATAATAAACGGCTTTTTAAGAGGAAGTGTAATACCATAAATCGCCGGCTCTGTAACTCCGAAAATACCTGAAATAAAAGCTGGAATACTTAACGTTTTTAATTTCTGGTCTTTCGTTTTCATCCAAACTCCAAGAACAGCCCCAATTTGAGCAAATGAAGTAGCGAATATGAGCGCTAATATAGGATCAATACCGTGCACTGCTAAATTATTATAGCCAATCGGGACAATTCCCCAATGAAGTCCGAAAATAACGAGCACTTGCCAGAAAGCACCAAGTACTATCCCTGCTACTAATGGACTTAAATTATAAACCCAAAGTGTAGCCTGTCCTAAAAATTGACCTGCCCACGTCGCAATCGGGCCAATCACAAGAAATGTAACTGGTACAACGATAAGTAATGTGAAAAATGGTACTACAAATGTTTTAACAACATCTGGAATTACTTTCTTTAAAGTTCTTTCTACTTTCGATCCAAAATAAGTAGCGAGAATAATTGGAATAACTGATGACGCATAATTCATTAAAATAACTGGTATTCCTAAAAACGTAATATGAATTGGTGATTCAAACATCGTTCCAGCAAATAGCGTATATAATGGCTCGCTTGCTTTTAAACCTGATAAAGCTGGATAAACTAAAGCTCCCCCAATTGCCATACCAATGAACGGCGAACCTCCAAATTTCTTACTTGCTGTATATCCTAGGAAGATTGGGAAGAAATAAAATAACGAATCCCCAACCGCGTTTAATATTTGATACGTTCCTGACTCATTACTTAACCAGCCTAACGCTAAAAATAGTGCATTAAATCCTTTAATCATCCCCGTTGCAGCTAACACCCCTAAAATAGGAGTAAAAATGCTAGAAAGAATATCTATAAGACTACTCTTTTTCTTCTCACTCGTAGCTTCCTCTTCTGTTTCTTGAAATCCTCCGGCAACAATAACCGCTTTATACACGTCAGATACATGGTTACCAATAACAACTTGATACTGTCCACCGCTTTTCATAACAGTCACAATATCTTCCATACTTTTCAGTATTTCCGTATTTGCTTTCCCCTCATCCTTTAATTGAAATCTTAAGCGAGTCACACAGTGAACAACACTATGTACATTTTCTTTTCCACCTACGTTTTTCAAAATATCCTTTGCTAATTTTTCATATTTCATAATAGGTTCCCTCCTTATAATCATCCCATTTATCATTTATAAAAGAAAAAACCTAAACTAACTCTAATGACGTGATACATACGAATCACTCCATTAAAAGTCAATTTAGGTTTTGCCTGCCAAACAGTAACAATCCCGTTTATTCAATTACATAGTTCATTGCGTTTCGTTACACGATGAATGTGCAACGTTACATACACTTTTTCATCTTTTGAAAGATGACTATTATGCGCTTTTCGTAAGTATGCTTCAATTTTTTCTGTACAACAATATGCTTCATGATACTTACTTTTCACTTGCTCATATAAAAAATCATCATCTGCCGAATTTAATTCCTTCTGCATTAAACGCTGAGCAAAATATCGTAAATGCGTTACAAACCGACTATAATTAAATGAATTTTCATCTAAGTTCATCTTATAGTGGTACTTAACAACATTTAAAATATCTTGGACGATTTTCGTCATCGCCACCGTTTGCTGCATCGCCGGCTCTCCTTGCTGCGCATTAACGAAATGTAGTGCAATTGACCCTGCTTCATCTTCACAAAGTCTAAACCCAGTCTCTTCTTCAATAATATGTAAAGCTTGTAGACCGATTTCAAACTCTTTCTGATAAAATCTCTTAACTTCCCAAAGCAAAGTATTTTTGAGATCCATTCCTTCTTTATGCCTAGTTAAGGCGAAACTTAAGTGATCAGTTAATGTAAGATAAATATAATCACTTAACTCCCCCGGCAAAACTGTCTTAGCAAACTGAATAATTCTCTCTGTAATTTCTAAATTCTGCACAGGAATTTCAGTTAACAATCTAGCAAGTTTCTCTGATAATTCTTTTGTTTCTAGCACAAAGGTCTTTTCTATCTTAGATTCATCAATGGTATCGCCTACTTTTTTCTGAAATCCTAAACCTCTGCCCATAAGTACAACTTCTGTCTCATTATCCTTCATCGTACAAACAACATTATTATTTAAGATTTTATGGATTCTCATATTGTTCCGCCTTCTTTTTCTACTAAAGTCACAAAGGGTAATAAAAAAACCTAAACTGATTCCAAAAGCCACACTACACCCGTAGCCTCTAGATCAATTTAGGTTTTGCCTGCCGAACAGTAACAATCCTTTTAATTATTAACTTACCTTTATTATACACAAGCAGTAAGCGTTTGCAACAACGAATTATTGAACATTTTTTTACAAGGAAAAACAAAGGCATAATAATCTTTCAGTTTTTTCAAATTCCATATATACCCATTATTAGTTAAAATGTTGTAATTAAATTACCCTACATAGTTACTCATAGTC
>NZ_JBFTMA010000285.1:0-6240 GCF_056396725.1 Bacillus sp. 05T31 | reverse complement strand
TCAATAATTTATCAGAATCAGAACAAAAAATAGTTGTGGATGGTTTTGAATTATTTATTGATTCTATTTCTAAGCCTTTTGATTAGAGTGAGGTAAATCATAACATTTGGAGGATAAAATGAGTTTGGATTTCGAACGTCCTATTATTGAATTAAAAGAGAAATTTGATGAATTAAAGAAAATTATGAAAGAAAATAATGTAGATTTATCGTCAGAAATTCATGTATTAGAAAAACGTTTAAATAAAATGCAAGATAAAATTTATTCTAATATTACACCTTTTCAACGAGTTCAAATTGCAAGGCTACGTAACCGGCCCACGACATTGGACTATATACCTTTATTGTTTACAAACTTTCTCGAACTTCATGGTGATCGATTATATGGTGATGATAAAGCAATGATAGGTGGTATTGCAAAATTTAAAGGGATGCCCGTTACGGTTATTGGTCATCAAAGAGGTAGAAATACAAAGGAAAGTATAGAAAGAAATTTTGGAATGGCACATCCAGAAGGTTATAGAAAAGCGCTAAGACTTATGAAACAAGCTGATAAATTTAATCGCCCTATTATTACATTTATTGATACAATAGGCGCCTATCCAGGGAAAGGGTCTGAAGAACGTGGAATTTCTGAAGCGATAGCTCGAAATCTATTTGAAATGGCTACACTTAAAGTGCCAATTGTTTGTATTGTAATTGGAGAGGCATCAAGTGGTGGAGCTCTTGGCCTTAGTGTCGGTAACCATATCCATATGTTAGAGTATTCATGGTACTCGGTAATTTCGCCAGAAGGAGCAGCATCTATCCTATGGAAGGATGCTAAGTATGCTCCAGAAGCTGCTGAACATATGAAAATTTCAGCAAAAGATTTAAAACATTTAGGAATTATTGATGAAATCATTCCTGAAATTAAAGGTGGAGCACAAAATGATATAAAATCACAGGCAAAAATGATTGAATCTGTAATCGAATCATCTCTAAAAAAATTGATACTATTATCCTCGGAAGAGCTTATACAACAGCGATATGAAAAGTATAGACAAATAGAGAATTATAAATGAAAATATTTAAAGTCTGTATTATATTTCGGAGGATTCCCACGAAAAAATTCTAAATATTTTGTAAGTAAACTCTTAAACTGGGATATGCTGATACTATTACTCTACAAAAGATGTGTGATCGGTATGGAAAAGGAAAATTTGTTCAAATGTCCTACCATTATGCTAGAAATATATATGTTATATTTTCTTTTCCATTACCTTTGCACCAGAACCAAAAAATACGCTATTCTTTCTGTAGAATCATAGGAAAGGATGGCGTTTTTGTATGTATCTATCAATTTCTGACGAATTACAATTATTTGCTGAAGAATTATATGAACATCTTACCCCTTCATTTTTGGAAAATCTCGCTAGAGAGCTAGGTTTTGTAAAGCGAAAACGTAAATTTTCAGGGTATGATTTAGCTACTATATGTGTCTGGATTAGTCAACGAGTAGCGAGTGATTCATTAGTCCGATTGTGTAGTCAGCTACATGCATCAACAGGAACTCTTATGAGTCCTGAAGGACTAAATAAGCGCTTTAATAAAAAGGCAGTGTTCTTTTTGAAACATATTTTCTCCACATTATTAAAAAATAAAGTTTGTGGAAAGTCAGCAATTCCAAGTGCTTCACTTACCTATTTTCAGCGAATTCGTATTTTAGATGCAACCATTTTTCACGTACCAAAACACTTGGCCAATGTATATCCTGGATCAGGTGGTTGTGCACAAACAGCGGGTATAAAAATCCAGTTAGAATATGATTTACATAGTGGTCAGTTTTTATTTTTCCCTGGTGACCTATGTATCCGGGATTTAGGCTATTATTCACTGGATGATTTAGATCAAATGGATCAACGTGGTGTGTACTATATATCGCGACTCAAATTAAACAATAGGGTATATGTCAAAAATGAATTTCCTGAATACTTTCGAAACGGAACAATAAAAAAACAATCTCAGTACATCAAAGTTGATTTAGAGCACATCATGGATACCTTAAAACCAGGACAGTCCTATGAAATAAAAGAAGCTTATATTGGAAAGGATAAAAAACTATTCACTCGGGTGATTATGTATCGATTAACAGAAAAACAACTTCGTAAGCGTATGAAAAAACAAGTGTACACAGAAAGTAAAAAAGGGATTACATATTCGGAAAAAAGCAAACGATTAGCTGGCATGAACCTATATGTTACCAATACACCTTGGGAGATTGCTCCGATGGAACAAATCCATAATTTTTACTCTCTCCGCTGGCAAATTGAAATCATTTTTAAAACTTGGAAATCCTTATTTCAAATTCATCATTGGCAACATATTAAACAAGAGCGATTAGAATGCCATGTTTATGGAAAACTCATTGCCATTTTTCTATGTTCTTCTACTATGTTTAAGATGCGACAATTAATTTTACAAAAGAAGAAACAAGAATTAAGTGAATATAAAGCAATTGGAATGATTCAAGATCACTTATCAAGTTTGTATTAAGCCATACAACAAAACATCCAAGAAATAACAAAGATCCTAATCAGCCTGTTCCACCTCCTACAGAAGAACGGGAGAAAATCTCATCGATATGAGAAGAAGACTGTTTTTGATATTATGGGTGTTGTTTATGAGTATAATGGGTTGAAAAAACAAAAGAAAGTTGCATAATTTAAAAAAGGAAACCCGTTAGGGTTTATTTGGTATGCATATTATTAAGAGTATGCTTCTATTTTAGGAATGCTTTACCTCCACAAAATGAAAGTACACTTTGTTTTCATTTTTAAGTTGATGGGCATGTATGGTGCCCCTATAGAGAAAGAATTTTTTCGTTTAGGGGGTACTTCAAAACCTTAACTTGATGGCGATGGGGTCCCGCCAACATAACGCGAATTTCGTACGCTAAGGAACTTCTTATTTAAAAACTTGGTTTTCCGTACATTAAGAGTGTTCCATAAACGGTATTTGATGTTTGATATAAAACTTTGTTTTTGGTCATGAGTTTTTGAACTGAATTTTAAACATATTTCAGTCAGTTTTGATAGATATAAATAAAGTTCCTTAAACGACCGTTTTAGGGACTGTTTGGACTGGTTAGTCAACATGTGATACCGCCAGTATTTCGAAAAAAAACACGCTAAGCAAATTAAATAAGAAATAAGCAGGTTTTTATCACGTTAAGAGTAAACCTATTTATGAAAAATAAAATTCTTAAAAAATGGAGAGCCGATACCATAAACCTGCATTATTAATGTAGAATTTTGATGTTGGCTCTTTATTTACTAAAATAGCAAGTTAGTGAATAAATTGTTCATATTTTTTCGAGAGGAGGTTAAGCAATGAGAGCGCCGTATCAAGTATTGATATTTCCTTATATAAAAACTGATGATTCCATTCAATATGGCATTTTTAATCGAAGTGATTATGGTTATTGGCAAGGAATAGCTGGTGGTGGAGAAGATGGTGAGACTCCTATTGAATCAGCAAAACGGGAAGCGTTTGAAGAGGCTGGTATTATAAGAGAATGTCCATATATAAAACTAGATTCTGTGTCTTCACTACCAGTAGAGGATGTAGTTGGTGAATTTCTTTGGGGCGAAGATGTTTATGTAATAAAAGAATTTTCTTTTGGAGTTAAAGTTCCTACAAAAAATATTAAATTATCTAAAGAACACTTCAATTATAAATGGCTGTGCTTTGAGGAAGCCGTAACGCTTTTAAAATGGGATAGTAACAAAACGGCTTTGTGGGAATTAAACAAAAGGCTGTTAAAATAATTTAAGTGTTAGTTAACAAAGCTGATAATAGAAATCACACATTAAACATATATTTATACGCGTTGTTACTACACGCTAAGGAATAGTAATAAAAAGATGATGCCGATAAAACTATATAAAAACCAAAAGAATCCTAAGATGGGGAATGTTTTATGAAAATTAAGCATGGTAAACCTCCTTGGGTATATAAAGGATTATAATACATCGTTGGTCTATTTAGAATACTAACCATGAATTGGATGGCATTAGGCATGGTTAAACTAATAGAAATGATACATTAAACGTATTTAATGAGTAGTCTGCTAGGTATAAAGATAATTGATAATCATACAATGATATGGAAGGGCCTTTTCTAACGTGTTAGTTACCTCAACGTATATGTATCTCTTGGCGCCTGGGCGAGGGTGCTTATAATATGGACAAGCATAATATTATGTAACAGGACGAGTTCTTCGTGTCCTATTCAATGCTCAGGATAAACCCCAATTCACATTGAGAGCACCAATAGCGAGGGTGCTCTCTTTTTATTGAATCTACATTTATTTTTATGCCTAATGAATTCGCGAAGTGGATACTATTTCATGTGAAATGGTGATTTTATTTATATTCTGGATAGATTTCTTGCGAAATATGTAACTAGAGCCGTATTTAAATTGAAATATGATACGATAGTTGTATATATACATTTAGATGGTAAGAGGGGATAAAAGTTGATGAAAAACCATATAAAAGTAAATGGAAAACTCCTTCAAACAAATATATACAATTTTAATTTTTTTGGAGGCGTTCTTCAATAAGTTTTGCTTTTTCATTCACTTTTGTTGTATATGTGAAATCACCGTAACAATATGGATATCTAAAATTTTGTTTATTTCCACCACAAGTGTATGTAGCTGGATTCTGATCAACTTTCAACTTAGAAAACTGTTTAGCTGTATCTTCAGAGTGTTGTTTAGCTTCTTGATTGGCAATAAAATCAATATAGCCTGGCCCCATATTATAGCTTTGAATAATTGTATCCATGCTAACACCTTTTTCTTCTCCATATCTATACATTTGAACAAAGTGCTTTACCCCTTGTTTAATGCTCAAGTTTATCTCTTGGATTTCATTTGGCTTTAATCCAAGTGATTCGGAAGATTGCATAGGGTCGTTGCCCTCACCCCTACTCTCGTGGTACATAATTCCTAGTAAAATTGCTGTTTTTTCTCCCAAATTATATTTTTCTAATTCTTTTTTCATGATGGGCTCATATTGCAATAAACGTTCCTCGGTAGCAAACGCTTTATTTTTTTGAGTATTGGTTTTGTCATTAAAATATAGTATCCCGATTATTGTTCCTAACCCTAAAATACTAATAAAGAATAATATAATAGTTTGTACTTTTCTCTTATTCTTCAAATATTACTCCTCCTTTTACAAGAAACCCTATTTTCAATGGTGGCTGGTTATTAAAAAAATTCAATAATTCTCTATTTCCCAGCTTTTTTAGACTCGAAAATTTTTTTCTAAATGCTAAGTTTAATAGAAAAATTTAAAGATAAGGTAAAGATAAGATAAAGATAAAATAAAGTCCATTTTTTAGGGTATCTATTATGTGTTCTAAAGGCTCCAGATTCAAGAGATATATTATCTACATAACCCATAAGAGAGAAGGAGGTAAGCAAAATATCACTTGAAACAGATATAATTCTTTCTTTATTAGATATAAAACTGTGGATGGCCCATCATTCGGAAATTAGTCGCTTAAAAATAAAAAAAAAATTAAAATCAGAACCGTACCTCAATAAGTCTTCAAGTGTTAATAAAAGAAAGCTATATAAGGTGAGGGAATAAAGATTCAACACCAATGATTATCAATAATTGAAGTGCTAATGATTATAATAAAAAGAACCTTCAATAGGCTCTTTTTTATAGTTGGTAAATATGTTATCAACAATAGATGGTAATAAAGATAGAAATTTAGACACTTTTTATTAATGGGCTAAGTTTTCTTAGGAAGAAATCTATTTCTCATGACTGATCGCTAGATATAACAGGATATATCATTTATTAATTTGGGTGGGTGATTTAGCTTTTTGAGTTTACCACACTAAAATTTAAATTTTGTTTAGGGACAAAATGTTAAAGAGTTATATTCTGAATTAACAGGAAATTAAAGTGGTAAAAATCCTATTAAATCTTTTATCAGGTAACTCATATTTCTTTGGCCTTATTTTCATGGTATTACCGAACGTTTATATGTCTCTAAGGGAAAGAAATACTTTAAGTTTTATTACCATCTAATGTTTGATTAAGATGGTAACATGAAAATAAAACGTTTACAACTAGAAAATAAAGAAAAAATATAAAAAATCGACTTTTTTCGACATTACGACTATGAGAGAAAAAATCTAAATTAAGTAAATCTTATATTTAGAGGGGATATTTAC
>NZ_JBFTMA010000284.1:0-5038 GCF_056396725.1 Bacillus sp. 05T31 | reverse complement strand
GGGTTGAATATGGAGTGGACAACTTCTATTCAAGCGATTGGAGAAAAGATAACACGTAAAGAGAACAATTTTGTAAATAGCAATTTATCAGGTGATCATATAGAAGATAGTACAATGTTTGATAAACCCTTTGAAAAATCTATGCTCAGAAAAATTTGGGATGGTATATACGTTGGTTCTGGGCAAGTTATTGGAGGTATTGTAGAAGGGTTTGATTCATTAGACGATACAGTAACAAAAGAAAATATTAAGTATGCTATAGGTCATCCCTTAGAGACAGCATATACCATGTATAATACTTTTTCGGATTCATTTATGAATGATGTTTGGCATGGTGATTTAGAAAGTGGTACAAAGTGGGGAACAAATATTTTTATGGAACTTGGGTTAGGGTGGATTGGGGATAAAGGGATAAGCAGAGTAGGGAAAGTAACTACACTCGGTGAAAGTACGAATCTAGCAAAATTATCAGAAGGCGTCTCTTCCGTTTCAAATCAAATACCATTGAAAGCCCGATTTGCATTTGCTGGTGGAGATAGTATACGCTCTAAATTTGATATATCTGATTTAAAACAGGCGCTATCAATATATCAGTTTGCTAAAAGTAAAATTGATTTAGGGAAAATTGGAGATCTGTTGAATAATAATAAACAAAAAATGACAGATGGCAGAAATGTTACACCAAAATACAGTTCTTATGAGGAAAGACTTAAAGTATCAAATAAAAACCATGGCGAATGGGAAGGTGACCGTGGAGAATCTAAATTCATTTCTAACAAAGAAAAAGTAAAAAAATATCTAGATGAAATTAAAGCTGATGGAATAGAATATAAAAATGCAATGCCGGATTTTTCAGCTTTATCTAAAGTTGAAATAAAAATTGATATGACTGAAATTCGAGATGGTAAAAAGGGTAATTTCGCAAAAGCTGATGAAGCATTGGCCAAGAAACTATCAACTGATGAAATGAAAATAACCAGAACTGATATAAAAAAATGGCGAACTGAGAATCGTTACACTTGGCATGAACTTAACGATTGTGAAACAATACAGTTAGTACCTACGGATATAAATAGCGTCTTTAAACATTTTGGTGGAGTTGGGGAAATCAAGAAAAAAAATAGTTTAGGAGAATAAAATTATGAAAAAAATAAACCATGAATTATTTGGTGAAATTGTTCACGATTTATATTGGAGTGGACAACAAAAGATAACTGTTTTTGGACAGGAAAAAATGGTTTCTTTAACTATTGATGGAGAAGAAGATGATTTAATTCCTACAGTTCAAGAAGAAGCATATAGGAAGTTCATTACGGATATAAACAAACTTACAAAAGAAGCTGAACAAGCAATATTCGAGTATTATAAAGAAGAATATATGGAATATAGAGATATGGTAGGTGATGAATCTGCTGATAAAATAGCGCCGATTATAACAACTATTCAAGAATTAGGAAAACTGGTGGAACCTGTTGGGTTAATTATATTACCAGATTTTGAAGATGGAATTAGAAGAGTTGGATTAATATTCAATTGTACCTGGGAAGAGGACGGTGTCGGGGTGAAATTTGAAAATGAGCAAGTTGTAGAAGTTGGTTATCAAGACATCGTTATTTAAACTTCAAATTATGTGCTGTCACTATATCTAACAGAAGCATCTGCAAGTTCTTTTAACGTCATTCCTGTATCGACATGCTTTTCAGTAATTGGATTATAATTAGAATGCTCTTCATGAGTATACGTAATCCTTGGATCAAGAGCTTTTAATGAGTTCTTGCGTAAAATAGCGCCCACAGCTAATGATGTAGATGCAAATGCAAAACGATCATCTGAATGATAAGCAACAGTTTGATTTGTACCTGTGTCCAATGCATAAATACCAAGCGTAGCATCATATTCTTTTTCAAGTTTAGCAAAAGATTGATCACTTTTAAGATGAGGAAGAATTTGGGGTTTGTAAAATAACAATAGAACTACGTGTTTTTTCGTCATACAAAAACCTCTACATGTAAGTAGAGGTTTTTAAATTATATATGAATGAATTATGCTTTCTTAGATAAAGCAAATCGAGTTCAGGTAAACGAAGAACATAGAATACGTAATTTTAACTAGATTTATTATTAGCTAGTTTATCTCCACCACCAAGCTCCGCCTCAATCTGCGAAGTCTTCGATGACTCATCCATACGCCAATACGTAATAAAGCTTATCGCGATACATCCAGCTACGTAGAAGTAAAATAGTGATTCCATTCCGATACTTTTTAGCCATAATGCGATGAACTCGGCTGTTCCRCCAAATATYGCAACWGTTAGTGCATATGGTAAACCTACGCCAAGTGCGCGAATTTCAGTTGGGAAGAGTTCTGCTTTTACAATTGCGTTAATGGATGTGTAACCAGTAACGATAATGAGACCGACCATCATGAGTAAAAATGCTACGATTGGTTCTGTCGTTTTTTCCATAAAGAAGAAGATCGGTGCTGTTAGTAACGTTCCGAGAATACCGAAAGCCATTAATAGTGGGCGGCGTCCAATTTTATCGGATAATAGCCCTGCAATCGGTTGAAGTACAACGAATATAAGTAGTGCGGCAAAGTTAATCCAGCTTACAACTTCTTTCGGGAGACCAACTGTGTTTACCATGAACTTTTGTAAATATGTTGTGTACGTATAGAATGCAACAGTGCCTCCTAATGTTAGGCCGACTACTGTTAATACTGCTTTCGGGTGTTTCATAAGAGCGCGAACGGTTCCTGCGTTTTCGCGGTTTTTAGATTCCATTTTTGAGAACTGCTCCGATTCATCCATTGTACGTCGAAGCCATAATACAGCTACTGCGCCCATCGCTCCAATAATGAATGGAATACGCCATCCCCAAGCTTTCATATCTGGTTCGCTTAGTAATTGCTGAAGAACAATTTGAACACCTAACGCAACCATCTGTCCAGCAACGAGCGTTACATATTGAAAACTTGAATAAAAACCACGGCGTCCACTACTAGCCATCTCAGATAAATATGTTGCGGAAGTTCCGTACTCTCCGCCGAGTGATAATCCTTGCAGTAAACGGGCAAGAACTAAAATAATTGGTGCCATAATACCGATGCTTTCGTAACTAGGTGTACAGGCGATAATTAAAGAACCACCGGCCATAACCGTAATCGAAAGCGTTAATGCTGCCCGGCGTCCGTGCCGATCTGCATAGCGTCCCATTAATAAACTTCCGATAGGGCGCATTAAAAAACCAACTGCGAAAATAGCTGCTGTGTTCAGTAACTGACTCGTTGGATCTCCTTTAGGAAAGAACTCTGCTGAGAAGTAAACAGCGAAAGCAGAGTAAACGTACCAGTCGTACCATTCAATTAAATTGCCGACGGAACCTTTGAAGATATTGCCGGCGACTCGGTTAGATTTTGCTTGAGCCATAATAATTCCTCCTCTTGCTTATAAATAAAACGATAATTATGAAAGCGTGTTCAATGTAGTTGAATTGTACTGTTCTTTAATTGAAATCTCAATATTATGACAATTTTATTCTTTTTGTACTTTATGTACATGGAGAGTTTTAATAGTTGCTTCATTATTAGTTTTGTCATAATAATAGAAAAAGGAGATTGATAGTTTTGAATATTTTATCAAAGGGTATGGAGTATGAATAAATCACGTAAAGTGTCATTACAAACGAAAATAGTAAGCTTAATTATTACATTAATTTTATTTGTCGTTCTTCTATTAGCGGGAATATTTGTTTACATTCAGTCCGTTGATACGAAGCGGCAAGTGGAGCAGTTAGCACTGCAAACAGCTAAATCCCTTTCTTTTATGCCAGCTATAAAAGATGCTTTTCAATATAACGAGCATAAAAGTACCATTCAATCCATTGCGGAACAAGTTCGTGAGCAAGCTGGTGCAGATTATGTAATTGTGGAAGATCGCTATGGGGTTATGTATTCACATTCTAATTCTGAATTGATTGGAACAAAGAGTAACAATCTATATAACTATGAAGCACTTACTTTTGGTGGCTATTATACGCTCGAAGGAAAGGGAGTAAGTGGCCCGGCCTTAATGGCGAAAGCACCCATTATTGTTCATAACGGAGATTACGATCAAGTCGTAGGTGTTGTGACAGTAGAGTTTTTAATAAAAGGTATTGAATCTAACATATTGAGCAGAACGAAAGAAATCATACTCTTTTCTTTAGCGGTGTTACTAGTTGGAATTGTTGGCGGCATTCTTTTAGCGCGTAGTATTCGTAAAGATACACTCGGTTTAGAACCGAATGAAATTGCAGCGCTATACCGGGAACGAAGCGCAATACTACTATCTATAAAAGAAGGAATTATCGCTATTGATCAAAACGGTTTTATTACGATGATGAACACTTCGGCAGAAGAGATGCTTCATGTAAATGATGATTATATGCAGCAGCACATTTCAAAAGTTTTACCGGAATTTAATATGRAAAGAGTGCTAGAAAACGAYCAAGAAATCGCGTTTCAAGATAAAGTGTTTATTTTAAATAGGACACCGATACTTGAAAATAATAGTACGGTAGGCGTTGTATGTAGTTTTAGAGATAAAACGGAACTGCAAAACTTAGTGAATACGATATCTGAGGTAAGAAAGTATTCAGAGGACTTACGCGCTCAAACACATGAATTCACAAATAAACTTTTCGTCTTATCAGGATTACTTCAGCTAGGACATTACAAGGAAGCGATTGAATTTATTCAGCAAGAATCTAACATTCATCAAAGCCAAAACCATATTTTATTCCATCAAATTCATGATGCAAAAGTACAAGCTATTTTATTAGGGAAAATCGGAACAGCGTCTGAGAAGAAAATTGATTTTCATATTGAAGGAGATAGTGCACTTCATCCGTTACCAGACCATATAAAAGTTTCGCACCTTATTACGATTCTTGGAAACATAATCGACAATGCGTTTGATGCGGTGAGTGAACGAGAGGGAAAGAGTGTTTCCTTCTTTGTTACGGATATTGGACACGATATTGTGTTTGAAGTGATAGAT
>NZ_JBFTMA010000283.1:0-5039 GCF_056396725.1 Bacillus sp. 05T31 | reverse complement strand
GGTCAACCGATTGACATTTCGGACGACGATTTACCATTTTAATGGTGTGAATCGGCTATTTTTAACAAAGAATGGAGGGAATAGACATGGCAGGACGCAAAGGTGGACGTGCGAAGCGTCGTAAGGTGTGTTTCTTTACATCTAACGGCATCACTCGCATTGACTATAAAGATGTTGATTTATTAAAACGTTTCGTTTCTGAGCGCGGTAAAATTTTACCTCGTCGTGTAACAGGAACAAGCGCGAAATACCAACGCAAACTTACAGTTGCAATTAAACGTGCTCGTCAAATGGCACTTTTACCATATGTTGGTGAATAATAGCGTATGAAATGCACAGTAGAGTCGGACTCTACTGTGCATTTTGCTATGCTTTTCTTTTTTTGAAAGAGAGGTTRGATGATGAAGAATACGAAATTTATTACTGAGGGTGCAGCGCTGTTAGCGATATATGCAATGTTATTGCTTATATCTATGTATGTTCCAATTTTAGGTACAGTTGTAACATTTGCGTTGCCATTGCCATTTATATTGCTAACGATAAGATATAGATTATCTAACGCCTTTATAGTTTTTACTGCGGCGCTTTTTATTACTGTTATTGTCAGTCAGCCGATGAACCTAGTAAAGACAACTATGTTTGGATTGATAGGTATCGTTTTAGGATAYATGTATAAAAAACRAARAAAGCCGKTAGAAAYTTTRATRGCRGGGACRCTTGCRTACTTAATYGGTATTATGCTCATTTATGTTGYGAGTATAAARTTTTTYAACATAGATTTAATGAAGCAAATGCAAAATATGTTTAATGAAAGTATGGCGCAAAGTGAAAAGATAGTTACTGCTGCGGGTATGCCTATTAGTAAAGAGCAAAAAGAATTATTTGCACAATTTAATGATGTGTTACAAACATTATTCCCAAGTTTGCTTGTAATGGTTTCTGTATGTTTTTCTTTGATTACAGTTATGATATCAGGTAGTGTTTTGAGAAAACTAAAGCATGACGTTATACCTTGGCCTAAATTTAAAGATATACAATTACCAAAGAGTATTGTTTGGTATTACGTTATATTTATTTTGCTATCAACTTTTATAAAAGTAGAACCGACATCATATTTACATATGGTATTTTCTAATTTATATGTCATATTTGCTTTACTACTAGTACTGCAAGGTCTGACATTTATCGCTTTTATAGCGCATAGCAAAGGTTTTACGAAAGGTGTTCCTATTATTAGTTTTATTGTCTGCATGTTTATTCCGATGATGTTTCCTCTTGTAACAATCTTAGGTATAATTGATTTAGGGATTTCATTGCGTTCTAAAATAGGGGAATAAAATAATATTCCTTACACTATTTTAATTTGTTTAACTAACTGGAAAGTGAGTTAGTTTTACTTTATAGGAGTTGTATACATGCCTGAATTTTATAAGAAACAGTGGTTTTTATATCCTGTTTACGTATTGGCATTTTTTGTATTCGTGCTAATTTCACTCCTCTGTTACTTTCATTTAATTATGGGGATATCAGCCTTTTTTATCTTTTGTATTGTACTTTTTTTCGTTATACGATTCGAACTTACTTTTCAAAGGAATTTTGAAAAACATACGACAGATATGATTACAAGGGTAAAGAAAGTGAGTAATGAAGCATTTAACCAAATGCCAATTGGTATTTTGTTATACAATAAGGATTATGGGATTGATTGGGCGAATCCTTATTTATCATCATGTTTGGGGCAGCATGCATTAGCTGGTTGGCACCTTTACGATGTATCAGAAACATTACTCCTTTTTATTAAGGGGGAAACTTCTGACGATATAGTTTCTTTAAATAATCGAAAGTTTCGTGTTTTTGTAAGGAAAGAAGAAAAACTAATTTATTTCTTTGATGTAACGGAACAAACAGAAATTGAAAAGATGTATGAAGATCAACGCACTGTTTTAGCTGTTATTTATTTAGATAACTATGATGAAGTTACACAAGGATTAGATGACCAATTACGTACGAATATAACAAGTCTTGTGACGTCACGTCTAAATGAATGGGCTGTTAAGTATGGTGCATATTTGAAACGTGCATCTTCAGAAAGATTCTTCGTTGTACTAAATGAAAGTATTTTAGCGCAAATGGAGAAAGGGAAATTTAGTATTTTGGATCAAGTGCGTGAAGAAACATCAAAAAGGAATATACCACTTACATTAAGTGTTGGTGTTGGCTCAGGTGATTTACCTTTATCAGAACTTGGAGCGATGGCCCAATCTGGTTTAGACCTTGCATTAGGACGAGGAGGAGACCAAGTAGCTATTAAACAAGCAACGGGTAAAGTTAAGTTTTACGGTGGTAAGACGAATCCGGTTGAAAAGCGTACTCGTGTACGTGCTAGGGTTATTTCGCATGCATTAAAGGATTTAGTATTAGAAAGCAGTAATGTCATTATAATGGGGCATAGAGCTCCTGATATGGATGCGATTGGTGCAGCGATTGGTATTTTAAAGGTAGCTCAATTAAATGAGCGCAAAGGATATATTGTATTAGATGAAAATGATTCTGATAAAGGAATCAAACGTTTGATGGATAAAGTGAAACAAAATGAAGAGTTATGGTCACATTTTATTACACCAGGGCAAGCGATGGAATTTGCAAATGATGATTCATTACTTGTTGTTGTTGACACGCATAAACCTTCAATGGTGATGGAGGAAAAACTGTTACACAAGATTGAAAATGTAGTAGTTATTGACCATCATCGCCGCGGGGAAGATTTCATTGAAGATCCATTACTTGTTTATATGGAGCCATACGCTTCTTCAACGGCAGAGCTTGTTACAGAATTACTTGAGTATCAACCGAAAAATTTAAAGATGACAATGTTAGAAGCAACGGCATTGTTAGCTGGTATTATTGTTGATACAAAAAGTTTTACATTCCGTACAGGCGCTCGTACATTTGATGCCGCTTCTTATTTACGCTCGCATGGCGCAGACACTGTACTTGTACAAGAACTTTTAAAAGAAGATATGGGTCAGTATTTACGAGTTGCAAAAGCTATTAAAAATGCGTACATTTATAAAAATGGAATTGCGATTGCAAAAGTCGATAGTGATGACTATTACGATCAAGTGCTTATTGCACAATCAGCGGACACGCTATTAACGATGACGGGTATTATTGCATCATTTGTTATTGCGAAACGTGGGGAGAATTTCATTGGAATTAGCGGCAGGTCTTTAGGTGAAGTGAATGTGCAGCTAATTATGGAGAATTTAGGAGGTGGCGGGCATTTGACGAATGCAGCCACACAAATGAAAAATGTTACAGTAGATGAAGCGGAGGAGAAGCTTCAATTTGTTATTGATGACTATTTACAGGGAGGCACACAATCATGAAAGTAATTTTTCTAAAAGACGTAAAAGGTAAAGGTAAAAAAGGAGAAATAAAAAACGTACCAGATGGTTATGCAAATAACTTTTTACTAAAACAAGGGTTAGCTGCYGAAGCGACAAACAGCAGTATGAAAACTTTAGATGCTCAAAAGCGCAAAGAGGAAAAAGATGCAGCAGCAGAAGTTGAGAATGCAAAAGAGCTGAAAGAAACATTAGAGAAGTTAACTGTAGAAGTAAAGGCGAAATCTGGAGAAGGTGGCCGCTTATTTGGTTCTATCACGAGTAAACAAATTGTAGATGTAATGCAAAAGTCACACAAGATTAAACTTGATAAACGTAAATTTGAAATGGATGATGCAATCCGTGCATTAGGTTATACAAACGTCAATGTGAAATTGCATCCACAAGTAACAGCAACAGTAAAAGTTCATGTTAGTGAACAATAAAAATAAATTAAGCAAGGAGGATTGCGCATGAGTGATGTAATGGCTGATCGTACCCCTCCGCATAATATAGAAGCTGAGCAGGCAGTCTTAGGTGCCATATTAATTGATCAGGATGCGTTAACGTCAGCATCGGAACTATTGGTACCTGACTCATTTTATCGAACGAAACATCAAAAGATTTTTGAAGTCATGCTTGGGTTGTCTGATAAGGGAGAACCAATCGACTTAGTAATAATGACATCAGCGATGGCTGATCAAGGATTACTAGAAGAAGTTGGTGGGGTTTCTTATCTAGCAGAGTTAGCAGAAGTTGTTCCAACAGCTGCTAACGTAGAATATTATGCACGCATCATCGCTGAAAAGGCACTTTTACGTCGTTTAATTCGAACGGCGACTCATATTGTATCGGATGGATACGAGCGAGAAGATGATGTGGATGGCCTTTTAAATGAGGCTGAGAAAAAAATATTAGAAGTATCTCACCAAACAAATGCGAAAGCATTCCAAAACATTAAAGATGTTCTTGTAGATGCTTATGATAAAATTGAACTTTTGCATAATCAAAAGGGTGAAGTTACCGGGATACCAACTGGATTTACTGAATTAGATAAGATGACCGCAGGTTTTCAGCGAAATGATTTAATCATCGTGGCGGCGCGTCCATCGGTAGGAAAAACTGCATTTTCACTAAATATCGCACAAAACGTAGCGACGAAAACTGATGAAAATGTAGCGATTTTTAGTTTAGAGATGGGCTCTGATCAGCTTGTTATGCGTATGCTTTGTGCAGAAGGAAATATTGATGCACAAAGACTTCGTACCGGTTCATTAACTTCTGATGATTGGGCGAAATTAACAATGGCGATGGGTAGCCTTTCTAATGCTGGTATATATATTGATGATACACCAGGGATTAAAGTAAATGAGATTCGAGCAAAATGTCGTAGATTAAAGCAAGAGCAAGGTCTTGGGATGGTTTTGATTGACTATTTACAGCTTATTCAAGGAAGTGGGAAATCAGGAGAAAACCGTCAGCAGGAAGTATCTGAGATTTCTCGTACATTAAAAGGGATTGCACGTGAATTACAAGTACCTGTTATCGCCTTGTCGCAGTTATCTCGTGGTGTAGAATCCCGTCAAGATAAACGTCCGATGATGTCTGACATTCGTGAATCAGGAAGTATCGAGCAGGATGCTGACATTGTAG
>NZ_JBFTMA010000282.1:0-5042 GCF_056396725.1 Bacillus sp. 05T31 | reverse complement strand
GAAGAGGTGTTTGTTCGAAAAAATCATCAATTTGTTTTAAATAATTACGAACCGGTGGGCGAGAAGAATCTTTTTTTTCTTCACTCATGGTATTACCTCCTAGAAATCAATTTGCAATATCATATGACAAAAGCGGAGAAAGGTGAGTGCCTAGTTTTCATGTTTTCATAAAAAAATGTTAAAAATGTGAAATGGAGTGAGTTTTTTATAGTTTTTGGTCGCCATATTCAGTTGATTATGCTAGTATAAATAGGGTTGATATAGTAGTATTGAGACAGAATGAAAACTGAAAGAGGGTAAGAAGTATGTGTGGTTTTGTAGGATGTTTATGTGAAAACCCTAGAGAGTTTTCAGAAACAGAAAAACATCAATTTGAAAATATGAACACGATGATTTTCCACCGCGGTCCAGATGACGAAGGATATTTTCGTGATGAACATGTACAATTTGGCTTCCGCCGTTTAAGTATCATTGACTTAGAGGCAGGACATCAGCCGTTAACTTATGAAAATGATCGATATGTAATTATTTTTAATGGTGAAATTTACAATTATGTAGAACTACGTGAAATGTTACTTGAAAAAGGTGCAACTTTTGCTACACAATCTGATACAGAAGTTATCATTGCATTGTATGCACATATGAAAGAAAAATGTGTAGACTACCTTCGTGGTATGTTCGCATTTATGATTTGGGATCGTGAAGAAAAGACACTTTTCGGTGCACGTGACCACTTCGGTATTAAGCCTTTATACATCGCACAACAAGGTGATACTACATTCTTCGCATCTGAGAAGAAAAGTATTATGCATGTAATGGAAGACAAAGGGGTAAACCCAAAGTCACTACAACACTACTTTACGTACCAATATGGTCCAGAGCCAGAAACATTAACAATTGATGTTAACAAAATTGAGCCTGGTCATTACTTCGTAAAAGAAATCGGTAAAGAGATGGAAATCCATCGCTACTGGAATCCTTATTTCAACGCTTCAAGCGCAACGAAAGAGGAGCATATCCAAGCAATTCGTGATGTATTATACGATTCTGTAAAAGTACATATGCGTAGTGATGTACCAGTAGGTTCTTTCTTATCTGGTGGTATYGATTCATCTATTATTGCTTCTATCGCAAGAGAAATGAATCCAAATCTATTAACATTCTCTATTGGTTTCGAACAACGCGGTTTCAGTGAAGTTGATGTTGCGAAAGAAACTGCTGAGAAATTAGGAGTTAAAAACCATAACGTATTCATTACAGCGCAAGAATTTATGGATGAGTTCCCAAAAATCATTTGGCATATGGATGATCCTTTAGCGGATCCMGCAGCTGTACCATTGTATTTCGTTGCGAAAGAAGCGCGTAAACATGTAACGGTTGTTCTTTCTGGTGAAGGTGCAGACGAGCTATTTGGTGGATATAACATTTATCGTGAGCCAAACTCGTTAAAAATGTTCTCTTACATTCCTAGCCCAGGAAAGAGTGTTCTAAAGGCATTAAGTGGTGCTCTTAAAGAAGGGTTTAAAGGAAAAAGCTTCTTAGAGCGTGGATGTACGCCAATCGAAGAGCGTTACTATGGAAATGCGAAAATCTTCCGTGAAGAAGAGAAAGCTGAATTAATGAAGTATTACGATGAAAGTGTTAACTATATGGATATCACGAAACCATTGTATAACGAAATTAAAGATTATGATGATGTAAGTAAAATGCAGTACATTGATATGTTCACATGGTTACGCGGCGATATTTTATTAAAAGCTGATAAAATGACGATGGCAAATTCATTAGAACTTCGTGTACCGTTCTTAGATAAAGAAGTATTTGACGTTGCATCTAAAATTCCGACAGAATTTAAAATTGCAAACGGAACAACGAAAGCTATATTACGTGAAGCTGCTCGTGGAATTGTTCCGGATCACGTGTTAGATCGTAAAAAGCTTGGATTCCCAGTACCAATTCGTCACTGGTTAAAAGATGAAATGCACGATTGGGCTGTAAATATTATTAAAGAAAGCAAAACTGAGCATTTAATCGAAAAACAGTATGTATTAAACTTACTGGAAGCACATTGTGCAGATAAAGGCGATTATAGCCGTAAAATTTGGACTGTACTTGCGTTTATGGTATGGCATCAAATTTATGTTGAGCATAAATACGATACGAATAAGTTCCACGAAGAAACAAAGCGTGCGTATAGCTTAGTTTAATAAAAAACCTTAAGGTCGCATTCGATCTTAAGGTTTTTTTCATAAATTGCATTTATTATTGATACAATAATAGTAAAAGGATGGACAACATATGATTACGTTTGAGAAAGTAAATACAGAAAATGAAAGCGCTGTAAAAGAAATGTTTCAYTCACACAGCTTAGATGAGAAAAAGGTTCAGTATTGTGTAAAAGTTGATGATACATATATTGGCGTAATAGATTATAGCGTTCAAGAAGAGAGTGCTATTTTGTCACAGTTAATTATTCATTTTGATTATCAAGGTTATGGATACGGGACAAATACGTATTTTACATTTGAAGAAATGATGAAACAGAGAAATGTGAAAGAAATAAAAGTATTGCAAGAGATGTTTACGGAACAAGCTAAATCTTTCATAGAGGGATCTGGTTTTATTGAGGAAAATGGAATATATGTAAAGAAAATATAGTGAATATTGATTAGGTGATGATATGAATATAAGGTAGGTGGACGTATGACGATAACTTCTGGTCTTGTATTAGTTGGAGGTTGTTTTATAGTAGCAGAACTATGCCAGACTTTTATTCGGAAAAGAATGTATAAGAAGAGAAGACCATATGAATTACAATATATTCCCGTATTTTTAATTTTGTTTTGTATGCTATTTGTATTGCAAAACATGACGTATTTCCCACCTCTTTTGAACATTTTTTTGAAGTTTGGGTTGCTATATAGCGGCGGTGGGATATTTCTTTTATTTCTTTTATTTTGCATACGTTACATCCATTATCAATCGTATATATTCATTTTAAATTGGCTAAAGCAAAGCGATAGAAACCGCCTTACATAAGGGGGTTTTTTTATTTGTACTTGTAACGGAACTTGTACAATTAACATAAAATAGGACGAGTAGAAATGAAAGCTTATTACAATAAAGAAAGGAACGAAAAAGATATATGAAACTTGTTATAGACGCAGGGCATGGTGGATATGATTCTGGTGCTGTTGGTAATGGGTTAGTGGAAAAAGAGTTAACACTTCAAATTGCTAGACGTGTGCGAGATATTTTATCTGCAAATTATCCAATCAATATTAAAATGACACGTGATAGTGATGTATTTATCTCTTTATCAGAACGTGCTAATATYGCTAATTCATTTGGTGCAGATTATTTTATCTCATTTCACATTAATAGTGGCGGTGGAACTGGATTTGAAAGTTATATTTACAACGCGCTATCTAATAGTAGTTCCGCATATGAAAAGCAACAAAAAATGCATGCAGCAGTCAATCCTGTATTAACAAAATACGGTCTTCGTGACCGAGGAGCCAAAAAAGCAAATTATGCGGTACTAAGAGAGACTGCAATGGATGCAATTTTAACAGAGACTGCCTTTATTGATACAACGTTTGATGCTAATTTATTGAAAAATCCACAATTTATCGAAGATATAAGCCAAGCGTATGCAAACGGAATAGCAGCTATTTTTGGAGTAGCTCCAAATCCACAACCTCCAAACCCACAGCCAACACCACAAACGAAGGGGATTGCCTATATACTTGGGAAAAATGTGAATTTAAGAAGTGGCCCATCAAYGTCTTCTTCAGTTATTCGTCAACTAAACGCCCCAGAATCGTATGTCGTATATCAGGAAAGTAACGGATGGTTAGACTTAGGAAATGGACAATGGGTGTATAATGACCCTTCGTAYATTAATTTTGTAAAGACGAGCAATAGTGATGGAAGYSCAATTGGTGTYGCWTATATAMAAGGAACGAATGTGAACTTAAGAAGTGGTCCATCAACATCTTCTTCAGTTATTCGTAAATTAAATAATCCTGAATCGTATTTAGTGTATATTAATCAAAACGGTTGGTTGAACCTTGGTGGAAATCAATGGGTTTATAATGATCCATCATATATTAAATATAATCAATATTAGGAAATGAGTTTATAATGTAATATGAATGCGTATTTATGTATAACGTAGATACGCATTTTAAGAACGTTTATTATTTTCATACTTATACACTTTATTTTAAAAATAAACATTTGAATAGCGGATAGAATCTAAAATGTATATTACATACATTAATCTTTAATTGTTAATGATAATCGATTTCATCTAGGGGGGCATATGGTACATAGTAAAAAAATATTTATGTTCTGCATTATGATACTTATGGTAATAATCGCAGGGTGTAGYAAAGAAGAGARAAAAGRAAATGATMCATCRGCTAAAGCAAAAGATTCGTATACTGTAAAGCATGCAATGGGTGAAACAACAGTAAATGGTACACCTAAAAAAGTAGTTGTTTTAACAAATGAGGGTGCGGAGGCGCTTTTAGCTGTCGGAGTAACACCAGTTGGAACTACAAAACCACGTGCTGGTGATGAATGGTATCCTCATTTAGCGAAAGATTTAAAAGATACGAAAGTTGTAGGTACTGAGCGTGATATTAATTTAGAGGCAGTTATGAAGCTTAAGCCAGATTTAATTATCGGTAATAAAATGCGTCATGAAAAAATATATGAGCAATTGAACGAAATAGCGCCAACTGTGTACGCTGAAACATTGCGCGGGGATTGGAAAGAAAACTTTACACTCTATACAAAAGCTGTAAATAAAGAAAAAGAAGGGCAAAAGGCTCTTGAAGATTATAAAAAACGTATTGAAGGAATGAAAGAGAAGTTAGGAGATAAATTGAATTCTAAAGTTTCTATTATTCGCTTCGTACCAGGTGACGTTCGTATTTATCAGAAAAACTCATTCTCAGGTGCTGTTTTAAATGATATTGGATTTAAGCGACCACCACTACAAGATAAAGATGAGTTTGCGATAAAAGGAATTA
>NZ_JBFTMA010000281.1:0-5055 GCF_056396725.1 Bacillus sp. 05T31 | reverse complement strand
TTCTTGGAGTCATCCAGATTTTACAACAGTAAATGATGCAAAACTTCGTGAAGAATTAACGAGCGTAACGGAAGAGATTAAAAAAGTTACTGGGCAAAAAGAAGTGAAATATGTACGCCCTCCGCGAGGCGTGTTTAGTGAAAGAACGCTAGCGCTTACGAAAGACATGGGATATTATAACGTGTTTTGGTCGCTTGCATTTCTTGATTGGAAAGTAGATCAGCAAAGAGGATGGCAATACGCTCATAATAATGTAATGACTATGATTCATCCAGGATCTGTTTTGTTACTTCATGCAATATCAAAAGATAATGCAGAAGCACTTGCGAAAATCATTGATGATTTGCGCAAGAAAGGGTATCATTTTAAAAGCCTAGATGATTTAGTAAAAAGCAATCAACCGTAAGCATGTATGCTTGCGGTTTTCTCATGCTATAATGATGTGTAAAAAGGATGGGGAAACGTATGTGGAGCGAACATGTTACGTTAGAATATCCGTACCATTTTGAGGAAGTACTAAAGCGTTTATCTTTCGACCCGTTAAACGTTATTCAATTAGACGAGAAAGTAATTTATGTCCCGCTTTTTATAGACGAAGAACAGATTGTTGTTCGTTTGCAAGGGATTGGTACTGTTCAAAATCCACAGTTTTGGATCTCTAGTCAGGCAGGAGATCAAGAGAAAGTAATGAAACGAATGAGATCCATTTTTCACTGGAATGAACCGTTTCAAAATATACAAAATCATTTTTTAAACACATCATTACGTCCACTATTTGAAACATATGCTTATACTCCAATTATTTTAGAATTTGATTATTTCGCTTGTCTTCTTCGCTGTATTATTCATCAACAAATAAATTTGAAATTTGCTACTGTGCTAACAGATCAATTTGTAAAACGATATGGGACAGAGAAGAACGGCGTTTTCTTTTTCCCAACACCAGAAAGAGTAGCAAACATTTCAATAGAAGAATTGAGAGAGCAGAAGTTTAGTCAGCGAAAAGCCGAATATATAGTAGGATTAGCAAAACATATTGTAGGCGGTAAATTAGATTTAGCAAGGATACAAAACGAAACAGAAGAAGAAGTATCGGCACAATTGTTACCAATAAGGGGTATTGGAGCATGGACAGTGCAAAACTTTTTAATGTTTGGGCTTGGTCGGAAAAATATGTTTCCAAAAGCAGACATTGGAATTCAGCGCGCAGTGCAAGGTGTATTTCAATTAGATAATAAGCCTGATGATGCATTTTTAGAAAAAGTGAAACAAGAGTGTGAACCATATTGCAGTTATGCAGCGTTATATTTATGGAAAAGTATAGAGTAGAGGTGTAATAATGATACAAAAGCAACAAGAGAGTAAGTTGGAAGTTGGTCAAACGTTTCCTGTGACAATTAAACGTCTTGGGATTAACGGAGAAGGCGTTGGTTATTTTAAGAGACAAGTTGTTTTCATTCCAGGGGCATTACCAGGAGAAGAAGTTGTTGCTGAAGCAACGAAAATTCAGCGTGGCTTCGCTGAAGCGAAAGTGAAAAAAGTTCGTAAATCMTCACCACATCGTGTGAAAGCACCATGTTCAGTATATGAGGAGTGTGGTGGCTGTCAATTGCAGCATTTRGATTATAAAGAACAATTAAATCAAAAGCGTGATATCGTTGTACAAGCATTTGAGAAGTACATGAATAACAGTCTGGAAGAGAAAATTCGTCCGACGCTTGGTATGGAAAATCCATGGCATTATCGTAATAAAAGTCAATTGCAAGTGGGACGTAAAGACGAAAAGGTTATTACAGGGTTATATAAGCAAAACTCACATCAGTTAATTGATATTTCTCATTGCATGATTCAACATAAAGCAACGAATGAAGCGACAAAAGTTGTAAGACGTATATTAGAAAAATTAAATGTTTCTATTTACAATGAGAAAAAACAAAAAGGTTTAGTACGCACAATTGTGACACGTACTGCAGTTCAAACAGGGGAAGTGCAAGTCACACTTATTACAACAAAAGAAGAATTACCAAATAAAGATCAATTTATCGCAGAAGTGCAAAAACAAATGCCAAGTGTTAAATCAATTATGCAAAACGTAAACTGGCGTAAAACATCTGTTATTTTCGGTGATAAAACATTTAAATTAGCTGGAAAAGAAGTAATTCAAGAAACACTAGGTGATTTATCATTTGAATTATCAGCACGCGCATTCTTCCAATTAAATCCAGAACAAACAGTTGTTTTATACGATGAAGCGAAAAAAGCAGCTGCTTTAACAGGAAACGAGAAGATTGTGGATGCGTATTGTGGTGTCGGTACGATTGGACTTTGGCTTGCGAATGATGCAGCGGAAGTACGTGGTATGGATGTAATTCCAGAAGCGATTGAAGATGCAAAGAAAAATGCAAAACGCCACGGATTCACAAATGCAAAGTATGAAGCTGGTAAAGCGGAACAATGGTTACCAAAGTGGGTAAAAGAAGGCTGGCGTCCAGATGTCATTGTTGTCGACCCACCGCGTACAGGTTGTGATGATAAATTACTTGAAACGATTTTAAAAGTGAAACCGAAACAAGTTGTTTACGTGTCTTGTAACCCTTCCTCATTAGCACGTGATGTGGAAACATTAATGGAGAGCTATGAAGTGGAGTATGTACAACCAGTTGATATGTTCCCGCATACAGCTCATGTAGAAAATGTAGTGAAACTTGTTAGAAAGTAACATTCAATAAGGATATGTCCCTCACAAAGCAAGAGCTATGTGAGGGTATATTTTATTTAGCGAATGGAAGTAAGGAGAATATAATGAACAATTATAAATTGACGATTCAATATGATGGTGCGCGTTATAAAGGGTGGCAACGTCTTGGTAATAATGACAATACGATTCAGGGGAAAATCGAAAGTATAATATCTGAAATGGTCGGAAAAGAAATTGAAATTATCGGCTGTAGTAGAACGGATGCTGGTGTACACGCTTTGAATCAAGTAGCTAACTTTCAAAGTGATGAGAAGTTAGTAGAACATAAAGTGAAAAAGTATTTAAATCAATATTTACCAAATGATATTAGTATTACGAGTGTAGAAGAAGTACCAGATCGTTTCCATGCTCGTTACAATTCTAAAGCAAAAACATATCTTTATAAAATTTGGAATGAAGAGCATACGAACCCATTTATGCGTAAATACAGCATGCACGTGAATAAACAATTAAATGTGAAAAGCATGAAAGAAGCTGCGAAACATTTAGTTGGTTCACATGACTTCACTGCCTTTTCAAATGCAAAGTCTAAGAAAAAATCTATGGTTCGAGAAGTGTATACACTTGATGTTTCCGAAGAATCAGGATTTGTACAAATTAGAGTAAGTGGTAACGGATTCCTTCATAACATGGTGCGGAAAATTGTTGGAGCATTAATTGAAGTTGGATTAGGGCAATTAGAGGTGGACGCAATTCCAAACATTTTAGAGGAAAAACAACGTAATCAAATTAATTGTCTTGCTGAGGCGAGTGGATTGTATTTGGAGAATGTTGAATTTTAATAATAAGTAAAAAAATCGAGCTGATAAGGCTCGATTTTTTTGCACTCTGAAATTAAGAAGATTTCTCTTTCTTCATACGTAGCTTCAAATTCCAAAAAGCAGCAAGCATAATAGCTGCAAAGGAGCCGCTAATTGTGCCTAAGAGCTTTGCATGAGGAAAGCTGCTCATATCAATGAATAGCATTATACATAGAATGGTAGGGAAAAGACCTAAGTAGTGTAATAACTTCAACTTCTTATCATTACTCATATACATTGCCCCTTTCTAGCATATTATACGTTTATTACAACATATTTTACCAGTTTCTTTACACTTGGAGAAAGATTCATTTCATATGTGTAAGTGCAATTTTTTAATTCGATATTGTAAGTTTTGTCTACTCAATCCTAAAAATTTTGCGGCTTGTGAGATATTACCTTTATTTTCTTTAAGAATTTGATGGATATATTTCTTTTCCATTTCTTCGATTATACGTTTTAAAGTTTGTGGCGTATCAGTATTGTGACTAGTTAGYGGAGTCTGCATATTSAGTTCCTTTTTTGCTAGTTCGCGAAAGTGCGTTGGCATATGGAACGCTGTAATGATATCTTYATCTTCTATTAAGTTCATGGAKCCTTCAATTATATGTTCTAGTTCTCTCACATTACCAGGCCAATCGTATTTATAGAAGAAGTTATTTACGTTTAAATCTACATCTTTTACGCTAAGATCAAATTGGATATTGTATTTTTCAATAAAGTGTTGAACAAGATATGCAATATCTTCTTTTCGTTCCCGTAAAGGTGGAAGACATAAAGTAACAACGCTTAATCGGTAATATAAGTCTTGTCTTAATCGATTGTGTGCTATGGCTTCAAGAGGATCTTCATTAATAGTTGCTATAATACGAACATCAATTTCTTTTTCTTGTGCCCCCCCAATTCTTCGTATTGTTTTCTCTTGTATAGCACGCAATAATTTAGCTTGAAGTGCTGGGCTTAATGAGTTGATTTCATCTAATAACAAAGTTCCCCCATTTGCCTCTTCAAATAAACCAGGTTTATCTATTGCTCCTGTAAAAGCACCTCGATTTGTACCAAATAGTAAACTTTCCATTAAGGTTTCTGGTATAGCGGCACAGTTTTGCGAAATAAATGGTTTTGTTGAACGCTGGCTTTCATTATGGATGCTTTGCGCAAATAGCTCTTTACCGGTCCCTGTTTCCCCGATGATAAGTATGGAGGATGGCGTACGTATCACTCTCTTTGCTTCTGTAATGACCGATTGAATAGCTCTAGAATCACCAATTATGTGATCAAAGGTAAACTTAGTATTTTGTTTTCGAGAAAGGTTCGTTTTCATTGTTTGCTTTAAATGACTAATCTCTTTTGAAATTTCAATAGCGCCTTTAATTTTTCCATTTTCTATTATAGGAAAAGTATCGTTAATCGTCGTAATCTCTTGTCCTTTATTGTTAAAATACGTTTGTTTTATATTTTTGTTTGTTTTTCCAAGTTTTAAAGCCTCTATAAGAG
>NZ_JBFTMA010000280.1:0-5079 GCF_056396725.1 Bacillus sp. 05T31 | reverse complement strand
ATCTTCATAGTCAACAGAATACGTGTGCAATTGACCTTTCCCTGATCTTTCATACTCTTTYGCRGCWATTGCTGTGATARCACTTGAATCTACACCTCCTGATAAAAAAGTGCATAGTGGTACGTCAGAAACTAATTGTCTCGTAATCGCATCTTGTAATAAAAAACGAGTTTTCTCTACTGTTTCTTCAAATGAATCTTCATGTTTTTTACTTTCTACATTCCAATATCTCCATATGCATAAACCGTCTTTTGAGAACGTCATTGCATGACCCGGACGCAGTTCTTGAATACCAGCATATACACCGTGACCAGGCGTTCTAGATGGTCCGAGGCCAAATATTTCTGACAACCCTTCTAACGTTACTTCCGCCTTCACATCTGGATGCGCTAGTATCGCTTTTAACTCTGAACCAAATAATAATCGTCCGCTATCATATTTATAAAAAAGCGGTTTTACACCTAATCGATCTCTGGCAATAAAGACTCGTTCATTTTTCTCATCCCATACTGCAAACGCATATATACCGTTTAAATGATCGACACATTCTTCTTTCCATTCAATATAAGATGCCAATAGTACTTCTGTATCGGAATGCCCTTTAAATGTATAACCTCTTCTTAATAACTCTTTGCGAATATCTTCTGTATTGTAGAGCTCTCCGTTATAGCAAATCGCATAACTCGTTTCGTCTTTTAAACAAGTCATGGGTTGTTTACCACCTTCAGGATCTACAACGATTAACCGTTTATGCCCAAATGCGACGTTCCCTTTAATCCAAACTTTATTATCATCTGGACCGCGTTTCGCTAGCGTTTCCGCCATCTTCGTCACGATGTCCCTTTCCCCTTCTAATGAGCGTTTATAATCCACCCATCCTGTAATCCCGCACATAAGAATCATCCTTCCTAATCTAATATCTGTTTCTGAACGTGCAGTAACCCCCACCCTATGAGTGCGGATACATAAAAACAACAAACTTGACGATAACTAACTATCCACATATGGAATAGCAGTTTCACAGTGTAAAGCGTGTTTTATTGTATGCCCATCTATCTTTAGGTGTGTCTAGTTATAAAGAACGTACGAACTGTCCATAACAAGAATAACTATTTCTATAAAAGGAGAAATGAACTATGATACAACGCAAACATATTTTGTATAACCAACCGCGCGCTCATACAGTCGGTAATGTAGAATATATAAACAAAGAATGGGTATTCTTTGATGATGAAAATGATGAGGCTTTTCTATTAGAAGATATTGCTGAAGATGGTTTTGAAATTTTATATAACAACAATTGGCTACCAGCTCGTTTTTATGAACAAGATATATTACAAATTGCAAATGAACAACATTCTCTCCAAAACGGGGAAATGATACGAATTCGAAAAAAATTACTTCTTAGCTATAATGAATGGCTTGAGGAATTACCTGACTCTGTCTTTACATTATTAACCGAATCATTGCAATCACTTAATTACTCTTTATATGATTGCATGTATTGTCATAATTATTTATCCTTCTTGCCAAAAGAGGAAGCATGCGAAGGAGTAAATATTCTTTTATTCGATAACGACGAAATGATTTGTACATTGCAGCATCATTTTGTACGCCACTCTTCCTCTAATAAAAATATTTTGCGATTTACGAAAGTAAACGGAGAAGAGTTGCATATTGATGCGACATAAAATAAAAACCACCTTATCTCCCAAATATTTGAGATCATAAGGTGGTTTTATTTTTTATTAGAATACTTTCCAACCAATCGGTAATTTCAGTCCAAGGTAAAATACCGCTACTAGTGCAACAATAAATAATCCCCAAAATGCCCCTGTTGCTTTGTTCTTGCTCATTTTCACAAGAACCATTTCCATTCCAGCGATTACTAATATACCAGCTAGCATTTTCATGCCGTACCACATGTGCATGCTACCTGTTGCCGTCTTCACAATACTCATGTACAACATGAAACCTGTCACAATAATGATGATATACATAAGGCGAAGCCCCATATGTACACCTTTACCTTTTCTTCCTGCTGAATAAAGTGAATACGCAACGAAGAATAAAATTAATCCTAACGCCCATGCTGTAATATGCATATGTACCATCGTATCCCTGCCTCCTCTTTTTCACACTTTTTCACTCTATATGATAACATGTTCATATATTTTCAGGAAATGTTTCGCTTTTTTATATTTAAATGCTATAATATTTAGAGTATTTACAAACTTCTTGTAATAACAAAAGGGGGAACAATCATGATTCAAACTAAGGATATTATCGAACTTACAGACACATACGGGGCAAATAACTACCATCCACTTCCAATCGTTATTTCTAAAGCAGAAGGCGTTTGGGTAGAAGATCCTGAAGGAAACCGCTATATGGACTTATTAAGTGCATATTCTGCAGTAAACCAAGGTCATCGTCATCCAAAAATCATTAACGCTTTAATTGACCAAGCTAATCGAGTTACGTTAACTTCTCGTGCTTTCCATAGCGATCAATTAGGTCCTTGGTACGAAAAAGTTGCGAAACTAACAAATAAAAATATGGTACTTCCTATGAATACAGGYGCAGAGGCTGTTGAAACTGCAATTAAAACAGCTCGTCGCTGGGCTTATGATGTGAAAAAGGTAGAAGCAAACCGTGCAGAAATCATCGTTTGTGAAGATAACTTCCACGGACGTACAATGGGTGCTGTTTCTATGTCATCAAACGAAGAGTACAAGCGCGGCTTCGGTCCAATGCTTCCTGGCATTATTGTAATTCCTTATGGTGATTTAGAAGCGTTAAAAGCTGCGATTACACCAAATACAGCTGCATTCATTTTAGAGCCAATCCAAGGTGAAGCAGGAATTAACATTCCACCAGCTGGTTTCTTACAAGAAGCTTTTGAAGTATGTAAAAAAGAAAACGTTTTATTCGTAGCAGATGAAATCCAAACAGGCTTAGGCCGTACGGGTAAAGTATTTGCTTGCGACTGGGACAATGTAACTCCTGACATGTACATACTTGGTAAAGCACTTGGCGGCGGCGTATTCCCAATCTCTTGTGTTGCAGCAAACAGCGACATTTTAGGTGTATTCGAGCCAGGTTCTCACGGTTCTACATTCGGTGGTAACCCACTTGCATGTGCTGTTTCTATTGCAGCTCTTGAAGTATTAGAAGAAGAAAAATTAACAGAGCGTTCTCTTCAATTAGGAGAAAAACTAGTTGGGCAATTAAAAGAAATTGATAAYCCAATGATTACTGACATTCGCGGTAAAGGTTTATTCATCGGTATCGAATTAAACGAGCCAGCTCGTCCTTACTGTGAACAACTAAAAGCAGCTGGTCTATTATGTAAAGAAACACACGAAAACGTAATTCGTATTGCACCACCTCTAGTAATCTCTGAAGAAGATTTAGAGTGGGCGTTCCAAAAAATTAAAGCTGTACTATCTTAATYATAGTGAGGTTGTCCTAAATATAGGACAACCTCTTTCTTTTTTTAGTAGTTTATCGTAAAATAAAATTGAATATTCTGTTTTTCGTTWAAAAGGGGGTAACTGTATGCTATTGAAATACGGTAAACACATTAACAATTTAGCTACAATTTTTATTTCTATGACATTCATCGGCTTCATATTATCTACAACTTTACTCAGTCATTATTCAACTCCTAATACATTCACACTACTCAAAACATCATTTTGGGCTGCTGTTTTCCTTACAATTATCGGTTTTGGCCGTGAGAGAAGCRCACTTGCAGTTATGCTAATTGGAATTTGTACTTTAGCATTAATCGGATTGTATATTTTCGCCATCATAGATTACTCCGTTAATCCACGCCCATAGAAAAGAGCTATCTTTTCACAAGATAGCTCTTTTTTCATTTCACTATATTTCTTAACGTACCAATTCCCTCTACTGTAATAACAACTTCATCACCAGCATGTAAAAACTTCGGTGGTGTAAAACCTTTACCAACACCAGCTGGTGTCCCTGTTGCAATGATATCTCCTGGCTCTAATGTCATGCCTTTACTTATAGTTGAAATAATTTCTTCTACTGAAAAAATCATTTCTCTCGTATTTGAAGTTTGCCTTACTTCTCCATTTACCACTGTTTCAATGTGTAATGCATTCGGCGTTCTAACCATCGATTTATGAATTAAATACGGTCCCATCGGACAAAAYGTATCRAARCTTTTCCCTAGGAAAAACTGTTTATGCTTCCTTTGAATATCCCGAGCAGTTACATCATTTATAACTGTATATCCAAAAACATGCTCAAGCGCTTTTTCTATTTTTATTTGTTTCCCTCGCTTACCGATAACGATTGCTAGTTCACCTTCGTAATCAAGTTCATCCGTTGCATGAGGATGCCCATTAATTTTCTCATTTATACCAATAACTGTTGTTGGTGCTTTCGTAAAGATCATTATATTTTCAGGAATAGACTCTACTCCGCCCATTTCCACTGCATGCTCACGATAGTTTTTTCCAACGCACAAAATATTCTTTCTCGGCCTTGGAATCGGTGCTAATATTTTCACCTCTGTTAACGGATAATACGCCGCTTCTCCGTTTTCCTTCGCCCAATTTACAATTTCACATACTTTCGCGAGGCATTCACTTCCTCTTTCAATACACTCTAACATTGTAATTGGGATTGTAACCTTTTCACCTTTTTGTCTTTGCGCTTCTCTTAAATGTARTACYTTTTCTTCCTCTTCATCMACAATACCWACAAATACCTTYTCTTCTTTCTTCGCCGTTACAAAACGCAAYATTYCCACTCTCCATCCTAAAACTCATACCGATACGATAAACTTAACTAAATCTATACAATTCAATCAAATTTACACAAGTTAGTGCTTCAAAGTGTTCTCGCAACCCCGAAGGGACGAGGGGTATAACACTCCACACGAGGCAGTATCGTTACCTCCTATTATCAAGCATTTATTTTACCCATCTTGATAAATTTATCGAAGCATTTAAATCTCTATCGTGATGGCTATTGCACCCAACACAACGCCACTCACGTATTTTTAAACTCCACTGTCCTTCTGGTTGAACTGAATGGTCG
>NZ_JBFTMA010000279.1:0-7596 GCF_056396725.1 Bacillus sp. 05T31 | reverse complement strand
ACCTGATGAAGTTGATTTCCAAACTGCAGCCGCTTGCCCTATCGTATCTTTTACAAGCTACAATTTACTTGCAAATGTTGCAAGACTTCAACAAGGTGAATCTGTTCTAATTCATGCAGCTGCTGGAGGAATTGGTACTACAGCGATTCAACTTGCAAAACTATTAGGGGCTAAAAAAGTTATCGGTACTGTTGGAAGTGAAGCGAAAAGAAAAATCGCTTTTGATGCAGGAGCCGATTATGTTATTTGTCATCAAGATGAAGATTTTGTAGAGAGGGTAAATCAGCTTACAAACGGAGAAGGCGTTAATATTGTTTTAGATTCTATTTCTGGTACTGTGTCCGAAAGAAGTTTAGAATGCCTTGCTTATTACGGTCGTCTCGTCCAATTCGGCAATGCTAGCGGAGAAGTTGGTATTTTTCAAACGAAAGATTTACACGCAAGTTGCCGTTCTATACTCGGTTTCAGCTTTGGCACTACACGGAAAAAACGTCCTGAATTGCTTCAAGAAACTGCGAATCAAGTTTTCCRTTATTTACGCGATGGAAGTTTACAAATTAAAGCTACGAAATCTTTTCCTCTTCAAGATGCAGGGAAAGCACATGAATGGGTCGAAAGTAGACAAAGTACAGGGAAAGTAATACTACATGTTCAGACAGCTCCCTAAAATGAATACATGAAATAGAGGTGTTATTCATGGGATCACGAATTATGCATATCATTATCGCGAGCGGTATTGCWGAGAAAYTWTCTATTCAAGATAAAACTTCTTTCTTACTTGGTGGTGTAGCTCCTGATGCTGTTCATTCAAAAAAAGAAAAAGGAACTTCACATTTTTACGCTGGTACAACGAAGAACTATACGAGAAGAATAGATTATGATTCATTTATTCATAAATACGAAGATCATCTGGATTCCCCTTATATTTTAGGTTATTATACCCACCTCATTGCCGATGATAATTGGCTAAGCGGCTTTTTTCTACCTTGGCTTAAAAACAGAATAGAAAACGACGAAACTATCGCACCTATGTACTATAACGATTTTAAATTATTGAACGCACAATTGTTGCATCATTACGATAAAGAACAGCAGCTCTTCGCCCTACTTAATCAAGAGGCTAACATTGTGAATATAGAGGAGATTTCTAGAAAGAATGTTTTAGCTTTTCGGCAATATATTTTTGAAGATATGTTGTATCCAGAGCAACATTTGCATGAAGACTTACAAGTATTTACGTTTGATCAAATCGTTGGTTATATTGAGACTGCTATTGAAAAAGGAACATTTTTTATAGAACAACTCGCTAATAAAAAATTCACTTCAAATATTTAATCCCCCTCATTATTTACAAGGGGGATTTTCACATAACAATACAATTATTTTTTCTGTTCCATTACTGCAAAGTAATTCCCTTCACTATCAGCAAAGTTAAACACTTTACCAGAAGGCATAGTTACCATTTCTCCAACAGTAACATTTTTATTTGTTAGCTCTTTATATAATTGATCAAGATTTTCTGAGAAGAACATTAAGGACGGTGTACCAAGATTTAATTCTGGGCTCATGTTCGAAATAACTTCTTTATTATGTAGTATAATACTCGTTTCTGCACCCTTAGTCGGAGCAATTTCAATCCATCTCATTCCTTGCTTGTTATCTTCCTCTGCAACTACATGAAATCCTACTTTTTCCGTCCAAAAATTTACTGCCTCATCTTGATTATTTACATACAACATAATTTGTCCAACTTTATGGATCATTTCATTTCCCCCTAATGGTTTTTATATTCTATGTAGGTTTCTACAAGTGCTATTGTTATTCCTTTTGAGTTTATATGTACCTCTTCACAAAATTTATCGACTGATTCATCCCGTCAAGTTCGTTAAAATAATCATTTCTTTCAATCATGTAATAACCGTCGAATCCGATTTCATCTAATGCCTTGAAGAATATATTGAAATCTACTTCACCGTTTCCTGCTGCGACTTCTATATACTTACTTGAACTATCGCTTTTCAATTCTTTACAATCTTTAATATGCGTTTGTACTATATAATCTTTTAATAGGAATAAACTTTCTATCGGATTTTCATTTACATCACTTATTAAATTCGCTGGGTCAAAGTTAACTGCTAGTCCTTTTGAGTTTATATTTTCTAAAAATCTTTTTAACACTATTGCTTTTTCAGATCCCGTCTCAATAGCAAAGACTCCCCCTAATTTTAATGATAAATCCCCTATCTCATAACAAGCCCTTTGCATCTTTTCATATCGCTCGCTCTTTTCAACATCTGGAATCTTTCCAATGTGAGCCGTTATTATGTTTGTTCCTAATTCTAATCCCTTATCAGCAACACGTTTCAACTGCTCTATTACACTTTCATCTTCCGCCCCTACAATTCCACTTTCTCCAAAACTAATTGCTAATGATGGGACTTTAATCCCATTAAAAGATAAGCTATCCTTTAAAGTAATCCATTCTAACTTTGAAATATTAGCTAAATTTTCCCTGTAGAATCGTTAATATTTTTAAAGTTACGATAGATGAAATTTTAATAGTCGTTAATAAAATTCCATCTATTATTCCACAAAAAAAGACGTAACTACGCATAGTTACGTCTTCCCAATTATTTATCTAGGCTTTTTCTTACCAGTAAAAGCTGGTTTCTTTTTCTTTGGTGCTGGTGGTTTCGATTCTACAAATGTTCCTTTGAACATTTCTTGTTTCGTAAACACGATACCTAATTTTTTCGCAAATTGAAGTAATTTACGCTCTTCTTGTTCTGTTACAAGAGAAACAACTGTTCCTTCTTTACCCATACGTCCAGTACGTCCTGAGCGGTGAATATATTGGTCTACTGTGTCTGGTAACTCTAAGTGGATTACGTGTGTTAAATCATCGATATCTAATCCACGTGCTGCAATATCAGTAGCAAGTAATATTTCTAATTTCCCGCTACGGAACGCGCGCATCGTTACTTCACGCTCTTGTTTGCTTGCCTCTGCATGAAGTGCTGCTGCTTTCATTTTACGGAACTTCAGTTTTTGAGTAATTTCATCTAAACGGAATGGATCATTTAAGAAGGCAACTGCTTTTACATTTCCCATATGCATAACTCTTCTAATATAATCATTTTTTTCACGACGCTCACAAACGATATACGTATGTTCAACTAGGCTCTGTGCCTCTGAACGTGTTACACGTACTAATTGTGGTTCAACTGTCAAATCACGTGCCGCATCTTCTGCAGCTTTTGTTATTGTCGCCGAGCAGAACACTAATTGACGATCGCGCATCGTTGATTTAATTACATCAAGTACAGCACCCATCATCTTTTGTTTTACAATTTGATCAAACTCATCAAATACAATCGTTTTCACTTCATGCATCTTTAATTTTTTCATGCGAATCAACTCTAAAATACGTCCTGGTGAACCGACAATAACTCTCGGATGTTTCTTTAATTTTTCAACTTGGCGCTTAATATCCGCACCACCAATTAAAGACGCACCTGAAATATCCGTTCCTGCTGTAAACTTTTGAACCTCTTCATGAATTTGCATAACAAGTTCACGAGTTGGCGCTAAAATTACAACTTGAGGTTGTTTAACTTCAGGATTAATTTTATGTAAAAGTGGTAATAAGTACGCTAATGTTTTTCCTGTTCCAGTTGGAGATTCAGCAATAACGTCTTGTCCTTCTAAAATAGTTGGAATCGCTTGTTTTTGAATTTCAGTAAATTCTTTAAAACCAGCCTTTTCCCAAGCTTGTTGTAAAAATGGTTGCATATCTTTTATCATTTGTTTTTCTCCTTTATCTCTATTTTTGAAGAAAATGTTGTATTGTTCGCACCGTTTCTATCATGTGTGAAATAACAGCTATTAAATCATCAACATGGTCTTCTGTAATCGATTTTTGAAATAGAACCTCTACCTTATTATGATATGAAATCGCTTGCTTATTATATTCGTATGAAATTTTTTGCGTAATCATTCGCTCTTTTCCCCATATAGAATGCAATAAAGTTTCAATTTCTTCGCATCCTATCTCTGGTTGCTCCATTTCGAACGAGAATTCCAGCTTCATTTCACAACCTGGTATAAACTGAGGTACTTCTAATATTTCACCTGATAAATTCTTTGCATCAACAGATAGTGAAAATGTCGCCTCTACCATCGTTTTAAATGTTTCTGTTAGTTGAAATGAAATACTATACATACGACTTAATGAAGCAAGGTCCATCACATCTTTTCGATCCGTTACGAGAATATCACCGTGTAAATCGAAATCATAGACAGCTCCTTCCACAATTACCTTTAAATTTTCAAAAGCAGTTGGATCAAACATAATTTCCTCCAAAAAACAGGCGCCTTTCGATGGAAAGGCGCCACTTGATGTATATATAGTTTACAGATAAACGAGATGAATTACAACCTTTTAGAATAAACCTACTGCTTTTCCATCTTCATTTACATCCATTTGCAGCGCAGCTGGCTGTTTTGGAAGGCCTGGCATTGTTAACATTGTTCCTGTTAACGCAACGATAAACCCTGCACCGATAGATGGTTTTAATTCACGAATTGTAACGATAAAGTCAGATGGGCGACCTAATTTTGTTGCATCATCTGAAAGAGAGTATTGTGTTTTCGCCATACAAATCGGTAGGTTACTCCAACCTTCTCCCTCATATTGAGCTAATTGCTTACGTGCTTTCGGAGCAAATTCAATATCTTTTGYGCCGTACACTTTTTGAGCAATTGTACGAATTTTTTCTTCTAATGGTAATTCTAATTCATAAAGTGGTGCGTAGTTGTTTTCACCTTTTTCAATTTCTTTTAACACTTTCTCAGCAAGGTCAACTCCGCCTTGGCCACCTTTCTCCCAAACTTCTGTTAAGGATACTGCATAGCCACGCTCATTGCACCATTCTTGTAAGTATGCAACTTCTGCATCTGTATCAGTAATGAATTTGTTAATGGCAATTACGAAAGGAACACCGAAGCTTTGAATTGTTTCAACATGCTTCTGTAAGTTCTCCATACCTTTTGCTAACGCATCTACATTTTCTTCTTTTAATTGATCTCTCGCCACACCACCGTGCATTTTAAGCGCACGAATAGTCGCAACAATAACTACCGCTTCTGGTTTAATACCAGCTGCACGTGCTTTAATATCTAAAAACTTCTCGGCACCTAAATCTGCACCGAATCCAGCTTCTGTAATAACATAATCACCTAATTTTGCTGCCATTGTCGTAGCGATAACACTGTTACAACCGTGAGCGATATTCGCAAATGGTCCGCCATGAATGATAGCTGGTGTATTTTCTAATGTTTGTACTAAGTTCGGTTTTAATGCATCTTTTAATAGAAGTGTTAACGCTCCTTCTACTCCTAAATCTTTAACTGTTACAGGTTGATTTGAAAAATTATAAGCGACAACAATGCGAGATAGACGTGATTTTAAATCTTGAATATCTGTTGCAAGGCAGAATACGGCCATAATTTCAGATGCTACTGTAATATCAAAACCATCTTCACGTGGTACACCTTGAACCGGTCCACCAAGGCCAATTACTACATTACGAAGGGCACGATCATTTAAGTCAACACAGCGTTTCCAAACGATTTTACGCGTATCAATTCCAAGTGTGTTTCCTTGTTGGATATGATTATCAATGAACGCCGCTAATGCGTTATTGGCAGTTGTAATCGCATGAATATCTCCAGTAAAGTGAAGGTTAATATCTTCCATTGGTACTACTTGAGAATAACCACCACCTGCTGCTCCGCCTTTTAATCCCATTGTTGGTCCAAGAGATGGTTCGCGAAGTGCAATTACTGTTTTCTTACCAATTTTATTAAAAGCTTGACCTAAACCAACTGTTACTGTTGATTTACCTTCTCCTGCTGGAGTTGGGTTAATCGCTGTTACTAAAACAACTTTACCGTCTTTCTCATCTTGTAAACGCTTAAAAATATCAAGAGATAACTTGCCTTTATAATGTCCGTATGGCTCTAGTTCTTCTTCTAAAATATTTAAATTAGCTGCAATTTCTTGAATCTTCTTCATACTTGCTTCTTGTGCGATTTCAATATCAGATTTAACTGTTGTAGTAGTTGTCATATACCCTAGTCCCCCTTTAATTGATTCTGATGATATTGTATCAGTTTTTTGTATTTTCTGCACTTATTTACCTCCTAAAACCCTTCAATTTTGTTATACGTTTTTTAACATAAATACCCATAAAAATGTTAACGCTTGTTGTAACTCTGTAGGTAGCTGACCTAACATCTTCTCATTTACTCCGCGCTTATATACGCCGGTACCATCTACAACTTCAAATCCTTGTTCTTTTGCTAACTGTTCAAATTCCCAAGGCATCATCGTATTGCAAACAACGTCTTTGCCATATAGGCGCGGATAACTGTTCTCTCTCGGTTTTGCTGTCGGTCCTAAAATTGCAATACATGCGTATCCATCTTTCTTTAAAACACGCTTTATTTCATTTAATGCTCGCAACGGCTCCTCGGTCCATTCTAAAGAATTAATTGCCATAATTGCTTCAAATTTCTCATTTTCAAATGGTAATGAAGAAAGATCACCTTTTATAAAAGATAAGTTTGGGTCTTCTCCGCGCTCCTTACCCTTTTGAATCATAACTTCCGATAAGTCCACCCCAACCGCTTTGTAGCCAGTAAGACTTAATTTATATGTACCATACCCATCACCACAGCCAACATCTAACACTTGTACTTCCTTTTCCACGTACTGCTCAAAAAATGGAATGATTGTACTCCTGCTCCCGCTATCCCACATTTCTTGACTATTTTGATTCCAAAACTCTGCATTGTTATCCCATTTTTTCTCTGCCGATTCATGCCAATTAAACTTCGCCATACATTCCCCTACCTTCACGTATTATCATTCATTTCATTCTACATCATGTTCCAAAATCCCTGTTTATCTTCATAAGGAGATAAAGTGAAACTTTAATCAGTGGGAGTGTTTGTTCTTCCCCCACTGATTATTATTTGAACCAATCGGGCTTTTACTGGCAGCCCGACTCCCATCTAACTTCTTTGCTCCAGCCGAATTTTGAGGTGGGGGTCTTACTGCACGGCAAATAGCGGGATAAACAGGATAACAACGGAATCTATTTTCTCCAATTTTTGCTTTACTTGGGTTTAACTCATACTCATGTTCTGCTCCTTATGAAAGATACTATAGATACACCCAATTGAAAGAGAGGGATGTACATGCGAAGAAAGAGAAATCATCATTTTAAAAGTGGTGAAAAAAACGAAGAGTATGCAGCTGAAATATCTCCGGCTGGTATTCCGATTAGACATGAGCGCAAAGAAATTGCAAATGAAATAGAAGGTACAAATACCGGTGCAATGATCGGCTATGTCGCATTATTTCTTTCGTTATTCTCCATTGCTTTTTATCCTGTTACACTCGGCTCCCTTGCTATTTTAGTTGGCTTATTAGCTGTCAATTTTGGAGCGAGAACACTTGGATATACCGCAATTGGTTTTGGAAGTTTTTCTGTTTTATTCACTTTACTATATCCGCTTGCTTTRTCAGCG
>NZ_JBFTMA010000278.1:0-5097 GCF_056396725.1 Bacillus sp. 05T31 | reverse complement strand
CTGTAATATTGTATCTATCATCCACCATCGTAGCTGTTCTATGAATCGGTACAAATTTMGTTTGWACTTTTGATTTTTYTTCTGACARTTCCATTAACGCTAAAAAYACTTTCGCTTGCTTCATTTTCTCGCGCAATGTAAATCGATGATTGCGAATCGTCGATGTGCTCCCGCCATCCATTTCTTTTACAATCTCTTTATCGTTAAGTCCCATATGGAAAAACTGAACCATTTTCTTTTGCAAATCAGTTAAGCCTGTAAACTTTTTATCAAGATTTAATAAATATTCAAACATAGATGTATGCTCATTTTGAATATGCAACTGTACAAACTTCTCTGCTTCATACAAAACTTGATTTTCTTGATAAATAACCCCTTTAATAAACGTTTCTCCACAAGCTAAACAAACATACTCCTCTGCTTCCTCGTCAAATACATACCCTTTCTTCAATTCCTCTATCGACGCATCCCAAAACTTCTCTGAAATATCACTCATACTAAACATTCCTCCAAAAGGTTTATTAAAACCATAAACAAATTACGATACCGTTTATTACCACTCCATCATCTTACCATAACAAAAGTAAACAATTCAATATTTCGTTTACCTATTTTACAAACTTTTATAAAAATATCTATTTATACGTTATAAAAAGGACTTATCCCAACAAACAGCGAATGTGTTTTTAGAAACGACTTATTATTAAGATGTGAAATATGCTGTTCAATATTTAAGTGCTACAAACCACATGGAACCGGCATTCACACATTCCAAAACTTCAGCATTCAATTTTAACTACAAAAAAGGTGTTTCCATATACGAAAACACCTTTTACCTTTTATATATTTTATAAACAACCTCTACTAAAACTTTACTTGCTTTTACAAATACATGTTTTCGATTTCCATCCTCAACGAATCTATTTGAACAACCACTAATCAYCATACAACTAATTATGACTATTACTTTAATACTTTTTCTGCAAATCATTTTATGCAACTCCACTTTTGAAAACTCCATTCAAATTTACCCCATCAAAAAAAGTTTACACGAATAATGAAACGTAAGAATATGTAATGTTGCATATTTTTACGTTTCATTACAATATTGTGATTTAATTATTTTAATGACTGGTATACCGAGGTGATTTACTTGAAATTTAAAGCGAAAAAAAATCCATTTCATATCATTTTAATCTCATTGTTTTTAGTCGTTTTTTTCATTTCTCTATTCTTTCAAAATGAGAATTCTATTTTTTTCACTCTCATGATGCTCTTAAATATCGTAAATCTCTCTTCTTTTTATTTTTCTCACTACAAAATAACGGAATCTGCCCTTGTTGTTAAACATGGTTTCATACTCCATACTGAAATTCCGTTTGATAATATACGTCATATTACATACTCCGGCAAATCGCTGCATTCGAAAAAATGGACGAGACAACAATTCGAAATTTTTCACAACCTATTCGACTCAGTAAAAACTTTCGTCCCACAGGAAGAAGAAAAATTCATCTCACTATTAAAAGAAAAATGTCCAAATATGAAAGTAATCAATAAGTCCCACTAATGAATAATGTTAAGATTAAAATTCTGAAACACAATCTATAGAGGCAGTTTTTTGTGAAATTGGACTGGACACGCAAAAATGGATATTATATCCAAACAGAACCGCCGTTTAAATATTAATCTCTCCTCAGGCTATCTAACCTCTAGTTAGCCTATTTTTCATTCCATAAAGATACTCCTGTTTATCACAAACAAACGATACGAACATACACTATTTCTAGAAAAACAAACTACTACACAAAATGAATGAAAGATGCTTATTATGTATGAGTTAAGTTATGAAGGATTAACAGGTGAAATTATTACAAGATATGATTGTGAGTACGAGGAAGCTAGACAAGAATGGAGTCGGGCTATTCAAAAGTTTCCTTTAGCTATCATTTATTGTTTTACGAAATGGGATGTTAGTAATGCGATTATTTGAGCGATAAAAAAGCCAAGATTCTAAAYTAAGAACCTTGGCYTYTTCTATTATTCTTTCGGAGCGATCATTTTTTTCGGATCTACAATCTCATCAAATTGCTCTTCTGTTAGTAGTCCAGATTGCAATGCTGCTTCTTTTAAAGTTAACCCTTCTTTATGGGCATGCTTCGCAATTTTCGCGGCATTTTCATACCCGATATGTGGGTTTAGCGCTGTTACAAGCATTAATGAACGATTYACATTYTCWTTAATTACTTCTTCATCYGCTTCAATRCCAACTGCACAWTTATCATTAAAYGAAACRRTTGCATCWGCTAATAAGTGAGCRGATTGYARGAAGTTRTAWGCAATAACTGGTTTGAATACGTTTAGCTCAAAATTACCTTGGCTCGCAGCAAATCCGATTGTTGTGTCATTCCCCATCACTTGTGCTACAACCATTGTTAGCGCTTCGCTTTGCGTTGGATTTACTTTACCTGGCATAATAGAGCTTCCTGGTTCATTAGCTGGAATAATAATTTCCCCAAGACCACTACGTGGACCACTTGCAAGCCAGCGCACATCGTTAGCTATCTTCATTAAATCAGCAGCTAATGCTTTTAATGCTCCATGTGCAAATACAACTTCATCATGGCTCGTTAACGCATGGAATTTATTTGGTGCAGAAACAAATTGTTTACCTGTAAACAAACTAATTTCTTCCGCTACCATCTCACCAAATTTAGGGTGCGCATTAATTCCAGTTCCAACCGCAGTACCACCAATTGCTAATTCTTTCATATATGTATTGCTATCTGCAATCATACGCTCTGTTTTTTCAAGCATACGGTGCCAACCGCTAATTTCTTGCCCTAACGTTAAAGGTGTTGCATCTTGTAAATGCGTACGACCGATTTTAATAATATGCTCAAATGCAGTTACTTTTTCTGCTAAGGTTTCTTTTAATTTCGTAATAGCCGGTAATACATGATTTTCTACCGCGATTACACACGCTACATGAAGCGCTGTTGGGAACGTATCGTTTGAACTTTGAGACATGTTCACGTCATCATTCGGATGAATATGTACGTCAGATCCCTTWTCTTTCAAAATTTGATTCCCWCGRTTTGCAATTACTTCATTYACATTCATRTTYGATTGTGTACCRCTACCCGTTTGCCATACGACAAGTGGAAAATGTTCATTCCATTTCCCTGCAATAACTTCATCGGCAGCTTCCACAATTGCTTGCGTCTTCTCTTCTGATAGCTTTCCTAATTTTTGATTGCTAAGCGCTGCACTCTTCTTTAAAATCGCAAATGCTTTTACAATTTCAAGTGGCATATGCTCTGTTCCAATTGGAAAGTTTTCCTTACTGCGCTGCGTTTGTGCTGCCCATAATTTATCAGCTGGAACTTTCATTTCTCCTAATGTATCTCTTTCAATTCTGTACTCCATTTTTTCATCCCCTTGAAAATAAAATACCTACATCTTTTATTTTAACAGACTTTCTATCAAATGATAAGAATTCTCATTAATACATATAAAAAAAATTACCTTCCGCCACCGCAGAAGGTAATTTTTTATGATGCTTGCTTTCCTTTATCTGCATCATCTACATACCAAATGAACTTGCCTGTATATCCATAAATAACTGCTAAAATGAGTGATACGAAGCTTAGCCACATAAATGGAACGTATGATAACGTTGATACACCTAAAATACCAGCCATAAAAATACCATTATCAGACCATGGAACCATACCAGAAGTCAAAGTTCCGCCTACTTCTGAGTTACGTGCTAATACGCGGCGATCTATTTTTAATTTATCATAGCTTTCTTCCATAATTTTTGGCGTTAAAATAAGTGATACGTACATCGCACAACCAAATATGTTTGCTAAAAACGCAACGATTAATGTAGACAATGTTACATTCCCTGCAGAATTTAATTTTTTCTCAAATTTCGATACAATTACCTTTAGAACACCTAGCTTTTCAAGTAAGCCACCAAAACCTAAGCCGAAAATAATAACAGCTACTGAACCAAGCATACCATTAATTCCACCACGGTTTAATAACTTATCGACAAACTCGACACCAGATTGAATTGAGAATCCGTTATATGCTGTTCCAATTGCCTCTCCAAAGTGCATTCCTTGGAAAAGAGTTGCCCAAATTGCACCAATTAAAGCTCCCATAGCAATTGTTGGCATAGATGGTTTCTTCATCGCCAATAGCATAATAACAATTACCGCTGGAACAAGCATCCATATTTTAATATCAAAGTGCTTTAATAAAGATTCTTTTAAAAACTCTACTCTATTTAAATCTACATTATCCCCACCATACATCCATCCAGCAACAGTAAACATAATGCCGGTAATAATATAAGCTGGAACGTCTAATACGAGCATAGCTCGAACGTGAGCAATAACATCTACTTTCGCCATAGAAGCTGCAAGAACTGTGCTATCAGAAAGTGGTGATAATTTGTCTCCGAAATAAGCTCCTGAAAGGACTGCACCCGCAACAAGCGGAAGTGGTAATCCAAGCCCTTCACCTATCGCCATCATAGCAATACCCGCTGTTCCAACTGTTCCCCATGATGTTCCTGTCGCGATAGAAGTGATTGAACAAATAATTAAAGTTGCCAATAAGAATATGCTAGGGTGAATGAATTCTAATCCATAATAAATTAATGTAGGTACAACCCCACCAGCAATCCACGTTCCAATTAAAGCCCCAACTGCAACTAAAATAAGAATTGCTTCTAATCCATTAGAAATCCCTTTCGTAATTGCATCTTGCAATTCTTGATAACGAAATCCTAATCTTAATCCAAGCGCAATAACTAAAAACCATGAAATAAATAGCGCTAATTGAATTGGGAGATCAAAAATCGTTTGGAAGGAAAAGACGACAGCAAGAAATAGGCATAAAAGAATAATAATTTCTAGCATCGATGGTAATCTTACACTTTTCATTTTCTTCTCTCCTTACAAGTCGATAACATGATGTATGTAGTCTTACGTGTATGTAGTATACAATTAGCGAAGACAAAACAAAATTTTCATATTATTTCGATTTATTTTTTCAGTATAATATATTCACAACCCTTTCTAT
>NZ_JBFTMA010000277.1:0-5103 GCF_056396725.1 Bacillus sp. 05T31 | reverse complement strand
GAAGAGTTTTCAGCATTATAAAAAGCATGCAGAGTATATACTCTGCATGCTTTTTTCATTTCGGTTACTTTATGCTAAATGTTGCTGTGTTACACAGTGAATCATACCACCATACGCAAACAGTTCATTTACATAAACACCGACAATTCTTCTTCCTGGAAACTGCCCTTCAATGATTTGAAGTCCTAACTTATCATGTTCATCACCATATATAGGAACTAATACAACTTCATTTCCAATATAAAAGTTCAAATACGAGCCCTTACAGTCTGCTTCTTTTACCACTTTTCTTGTTACCGGTACTGGGATGAGCTGAAATGGATTTCCATCTATATTTCTCGCTTGTCGCAATTCTTGATAATGCTTTTCGTACGCCTCCAAAAGGTAGGATTCACTCTCCCCAAAAGGATCATATTCATAAAGAATTGTATTTTCATTTACAAAACGCGCTGCCCCATCAATATGGTAATCYGTATCTTCATCATAATTATCCTCTCCGCGAATACCAGTTATCCATATAAAATTCGTTACTCCCAAATACTTCGTTAACTCTATTTCAATCTCTTCCTGATTTAGTGTAGGATTTCGATTTTCATTTATAATAGAAGTTTTTGCCGCCATTAAGGTGCCATTTCCATTTATCTCTATTCCTCCACCTTCTATACAGACACTAGATTTAACTTTTGGAATGCTATACATTCCACTTATTTTTTCCGGAATAACAGCATCATTTTCATACGGATATTTATCCCCCCAACCATTAAATACCCAGTGCGTTAAGCAGAGATTGCCTTCCTTATCTTTTACAAAGATCGGTCCATTATCTCTTATCCAMACRTCATCCGTYTCTTSAAYTAARAAATCAATTTTATCCATATCWACWTTCGCTTCMATTAACTTAGATTGGACATGTACTTTTTCTTCCTCATCAAATACAACAATATGCACATTCTCACCGTAATGAAGCTCCTTTGCCATCGTTACCCAAATATCATCTAGCTTAGATCTGTAACCTTCACCTCTATGAGCTTTATCCTGAGGCCATTGGAGCCATGTCCCCTCATGCTTTTCCCACTCAGCTGGCATATAATATAAACTATTTTCCATATTTCTCATACATGTTCACCCCTTCTTCGAATGTAAGTTCAGTCTAAACTTTGACATCGTGTTAAGGTCAACAGAAATATATTAACTACTTCATAAACTGATTCTTTATTTTCCCTTGTGATACACTACTTCTCCTTGTAAAACCGTCACTAAAACTTTCGCATTTGGAATCTTATCAACACTCATTTTAGTAATATCTTCATTTAGTAATACCATATCGGCTGATTTACCTACTTCAATTGAACCAGTAATATTATCAAGGCCTAATGCTTTGGCGGGCTTAATTGTATAAGCATCAATAGCTGCATATATATCAGATAAGCCTTTCTCTTCAATACTTAACGCATTCGAAATTGTCACAAGTGGATTTAGTTCATTTACATCCCAATCACTACTAAGCGATACATTTGCTCCTGTTTTCCAAATGCGTCCTAACGGCATAATTCGTTTCATCTGTTGATCTGTAAAATACGTACTTGCCCAGCTTTGTTTAGGATCTTCYGCAAAATCATGGCCTACTTGGAAATCAGCGCTAATACCTAACTTAGCAAAACGATTTATATCACTATCTTCTACCATCTCAACATGTGTGAGCGTATAAGGCTGATTCGCACCTTCTTTTTTCGCTGCTTCAATTGCATTTAAACTCTCTCTTACCCCGCCATCCCCAATCGTATGAATGAGTGCACCGTAACCAAGTTTATTAAGTTCCGTTAACCACCATTTCATTTTTTCTTCTGGAATATAGTTCAAACCGTACGGTGTTCCTTTAAACCACTCAAATTTATATTTTTCTAGTATTTTAGCTGTGCTGTTAATGCTAATTCCATCACTATACATCTTCACTTGATTAATAAGCATTCTAGATGATACATCATCACGCTTAATTTTTTTGAAATACTCCATTTGCTCTGCTTCATTTAAGTTCGGATATACCCACGGACGAAGTACTACTCGCGACGTTAACTTTTTCTCATCATTWACTTTATTCCAAACATCTAACCAGCCTCGTTTCCAATAAAGACGTCCATCGCCGACTGTAGTAATACCATTCTTCGCAACCTCATCTAAACCGTCTAACAAACCTTCATAATTTTTTTCAAAGAGATTGGGCTGGGAATTCCATGCTTTTTCCATCACGATATCCCCTGCTGTATCATACAGAAGCCCGAAAGGTTCTCCTGTTTCTGGATCCCGGATGATTCTTCCGCCTTGCGGATCTTTCGTCTCTTTATTTATTCCTGCTGATTCCAATGCCTTTGAGTTAACCCATACAGAATGAGAAGTTCTTTCCATAATTAATACAGGGTTATTAGGAAATAACTCATCAAGAACTTGTAATGGCGTTTGTTGTTCTGATTTTTCGTCCATATCTTTTAACAGCTCTTCCAAACTAAATCCTGTTCCGCTTATCCATTCGCCATCTTTCACATCTTTTTTACAAGCCTTTAAATACGAGCGTTGTTCTTGCAGCGCAGCATCCGGTGAAACACTACAATTCCCTGCTGCTGGTGATTTCGCCTCAAATATATGATTGTGATTGTCCACAAAACCAGGAAGAATAAAACGCCCTTGTAAATCCACCACTTTCGTATCTTCATTTATAAATCCTTCTACATCTTTGTTTGAACCAACAAATGTAATTTTTCCTTCTTTAACGGCTACAGCCTCTACAATGTCTTGCTTGTCATTTGAAGTATAGATTGTACCATTTTTAAACACTACATTTTTTGGCAACTGATTWGGTAGAACGAAGCTACCATTCTCACCTTCTCCTACTCCAGGAGTACACGCTGAAACCCATGTCATRCTTAGAATCAGACAAATAATCRTGATTGTTCTTTTCATATTCTTTCTCCTTTTTATTATGATGAATTACTTACATAAATAGAATAAGGATTGACATAATGTTAATGTCAATCCTTATTCTCAKTCTATTTTCRTAACTAAAAAACAAATTTGTGTSACATACTCYTCTACTAAACAATCACATTCAGRTCCCTTTATGTAGACCTCATATGGTGAACCATCTATTACATAACCATTTCTTTCAATCCATTTTTCTAACGCAATATAAGCGTAGCCTATATAGTCATAACTTCCATAATGCATAGTAGTAACGATTTGATGTGGATTTAWTTTTTTTATTTCATATTCTTGTACTACATCTTTATTGTTCCCATGCATGACCGGAATYCTTAATTCAACATCACTTTCRTTTGGAATATACTCTTCATCATAAAAGACCGTAGAGGGCGAACCAACCATTTGTAAGTTATGCTTTTGTACTTTTTCATATAAGTCATAAAAATAATCATCCATATCATCTATATTTATTTGCAGTCTTTGAGCAATTACTGTTATTTCATTTCTCATTCCAATAAATATATCGTAATTTCTATGACAAGCAGTATTTAAAGCATGATTCATATTTACCATTTCATTCATTTCTGAAATGACCTGTAAATTTTGTTTCACCTCATGAGACAACTCTATAATTTGTGATTGCATATGTTTAATAAATGAATCTTGATCTGATGATTGAAGAATTATTTTAATTTTCGGTAAAGGGAACTTGTACTCCCTTAGCTTTTTAATTTTCAACGCTATCTCAAGCTGTCCTTGCTCATAATATCTATATCCATTTACCGGATTCACATATGCTGGTTTCAATATTTCCTCTTTATCATAATGCCTTAACATTCGTGTACTCATTTTACAAATCCGTGAAAATTCAGTAATTGTATACATATAAATACCCCTTGAATACATTTTCTTATATATAAGCTTATTTATTAAAACCAATCAAATATTTTTCTGATTGAAGAACCTTCATTCTGATCGTTCAGCCTTTTCATTTTTGAAGGTAACAAATGACTAGGACAATACCACGTTAAACAATTCATCGCGCCTCCCATTGTCGATATTTCTCCTACATGACTTTGAATAACTTGTTTCTCAGTATGCTGTTGAATATATCGTAAAACTTCCTCATCTTTAGCTAATCCAAACTTAGGAACGTAAAGCGTATCACATGTTTCTAACATATTTATATATAAACCTTTTGCTGACGCTATCTCTTCATCGTATTGACCCTTCTCTGTATATGACGAAGGAACAACTATAAATTCAGCCTCTGGCATTTGCTCTTGAATAATCTCTTGAACCTTATATCTAAATTCATGATCCCCTAAAAAATCACTAATAAACATTGTATGTTCATCAATAAATTTAACCATCCCGTCTGCGTGTGCAAGTACATCTCCCTCTTCAGCAGGAATAATAATAACCCGACTCACATCTAAATCCCATTCCAGTTGCTCTATAATTTCTTCTTCCGTCCAATCATAGTTATCATCAAATATGCGTTCCGTTAATATAACGGTATCTTTTTTATTCCAAATAAGATTTCCACCGTCTAATATCAATGGAGATGTCACATATTCAAARTCGTTYTTTTTCAACCATTTATTAAATTGTTGATCTAAATATCGTCCTTGATCTTTCGGTAAGTAATTTGGTTGATATTTGAATTTAACTAGATGATTTGTTACAACTGGTGCAACATCTCTTAGCCAAATATCATCATACTCAAAAAAGTTTGTATGAAAGTCTTGCTCTTCAACAGATAAAGATATAAGTTGATCGGTAAATGCTTTATTTTCATTTAAGTATTCATTAAAATAAATAATGTCTTCATAAAATGGTCGATAATATTCATTCGATTCATCTGGTATTGCAGTAAAAATAATGCCACTATGTTTTTGTTCCATATTACTTACCTCGCTTTTTAATAATGATTGAATAACTGTTTTCAATAAGCCAACTATTCCCCAATTCATTTCTCTTTTCATTACAATTTTTGAAACGTGCACATTTCATGAATGGATTATAGCACGGAGAAATATTATATATTTATATAAAAAATATAAAGCCATCGTTAAGCCATAAACTGACTCTTGACAAAATTTTTAAATTTTAATCGCCGTACACAAT